>NZ_BAAASZ010000013.1:0-21061 GCF_039533145.1 Streptomyces macrosporus | reverse complement strand
CACCAGTCGCTCCACGATCGTCACGCCCGCAGACTACCGACCACCCCAAATGAGATGGCCTGTAAAGCTCACCCCCGACCTGCAGAGGGCCGTCGAGGACAAAAGCCTCCCGGTCGAGGTCGCCCGCCGCGTTGGCCAACTCCCCGAACAGCAACAGCACAGCGCCGCTGAAGAAGCACTCGCCGAGCGCGCGAAAGGTAAGAAGCGCAGGCGGCAGCTCTCGCAGGGTGCTTACGCCGTAAGCACCCCGACTCCCGCGACGAACTCGGACGAGGAAACGAGGCAGGACGCCGCAACAGGTGCATCTTCCTCAACAGGTGTGTCTTCCTCGCTCCCGCCGGAACAGGAAGAAGAGCTGTCGGCTCTGGCAGAGGACCTTCGCAACCGCCTGACCGCAGAACAGCTGAAGAAGCTGATCGAACTGCTTACGGCATAGCCACCGAGCCGAACCGCCCGCACCACAGCCAGCGCAACATCGTGGGGTGCTTACGCCGTAAGCACCCCACGATGCCGTGTGGGCGATACACCAGACGCACCGGATGTGTCCTCTGCCACGGACAAACCGGTCGGGAAAGGGGTGGTCCAGGGGCATAACGGACACTGCCGGGCGTGGGTGGCCAGGCCGCGGACAAGGGGTGTCTCTGCACGGTGGTCAGCGGCCCGTACGTCTCGCGCGTGCGGGCTGGCCCAGACCGCCGAACCGGCCCGCACCGCCGGAGAAAAACGAGGAAACGATGACCGCCGCCGACTCCACCCGACACCCTGCACCGTTTCAGCAGCGCCCCTTGCGCACCGGGCGGGGAGCCCCGGATGCCGCCACGGCAGCCGGCCCTGCGGCGGACCCTGTGGCGAGCCCCGCACCCAGCCCCACAGCCCCGACCGGCTTCCAGCCCGCTGTTGCTGATCAGGCCCCTTGTCCGCCCGCCGGAGCCGGCTGCGACTCCGCTATCTCCCCTAAAAAATTGCCGGAGATAGCGTCCCGGCCCCGTACGAAGACCGCCGCCCGGGCCGGAGCCGAGATCCGCGGCGAGGTCCTCCTCACCCTGGCCCGGCTGAGGCTGGCCACCCCGCACCAACTCCGGGCGCTGCTGCTGCCGCACCAGCAGGGCACCGACTACATCCGCCGCGCGCTGCGCGACCTGCGCGCCGAATCCCCGGCCCTGGTCGGCCGGGCCCAGCGCGCTCAACAGAGCTACTGGTACTGCACCCCGGCCGGGCTGGCCGAGGCCGCCGCCTCCGGTGCCCTCCCCCTCGCGGCCGGCTCCCGGACCGCCGCCCGCCGCGCGGCCGCGAAGACCGGCCTGCGCGAGCACGCCCTGGCCGTGGTCGACACCGCCATCGCCTTCCACCAAACCCACGTCGCCGACGCTGGCGACTGGCACCTCGAAATTGCCCACCCCACCTCGGCCGGAACGCTCGTCCCCGACGCCGTGGTGCTCCTGGCCGACGGCCGCACCGCCTTCGTGGAAGTGGACCGCGGCACGATGTCCTACGCCCGCCTGACCGCCAAACTGGAGCGCTACGACGCCTACCGCACCGCACCCCCGACCGGCCGCGGCACCGCCGTCCGCACCCCACGCCGCCCCTGGGAAGAAAGATACGGTGGCTCCTGCGGCAACCGGTCCTTCCCGCCGGTGCTGGTCGTCTTCGCCCCCGCCCCGCGCCGCGCCGCACCGGACACCCGCGAGGCGGTCTTCCACGACCGCGCGGCCGCCATCCCGCCCATACGGCGCTGGCAGTTGATCGTGGCGACCACGACCCTGCACCGGCTGACCGTCCACGGGCCCAACCGGCCGGTGTGGCGGGTGGCCGGACATGGCCAGGACCGCCGGCCGCTGAACAAGCTGCCGACCGCCCGCTGAACCGGCCGACCCGTTCCCCGGGCACCCCACCCGGCCCTTGCCACGCCGTCGGCCCCCGATGGCGCAGCCGGGCCCGTGCGGAAGCCGGTGGACGGGCCCCCAGGCGGCCGGTTGCCGGACGTCGCCGGCCGGGAAGACGAGCGCCCGCCTCGGGGTGCGGCGCCGGCGCCGCACAACTCTCGGCAAGCGGGAGACGTGCTCGACGGTGCTCCGGCCGAAGGGCGAGGTGGCGCGGTAGGGGGCACCGGTCGGCACGTGACGCCTCGGGCATGCGGGCCTGGTCTTGGTGATCGGGTTCCTCCTGGAGGTCTGACGCCTGTCCAGGGGTGAGGCTCGTCCCGCGACAGCGGACTTCCCGTACTCGGCATTACGATCCGTTGCCGTCAACGGCTCAGCCACTGAGGGAGATCTGCCTGTGATGTCCGATTCGGTGAAGCTGGTCGGAAACCGCCGCCCCGGTGGATAGAGTCGCAGGTCACCGAGTCTGCTCCCCGCACCTGCGGGGATGGCCCCAACAGAGTTTCGCCCCCCCTCTGACCTGCGGGCTGCTCCCCGCACCTGCGGGGATGGCCCCCCGCCCAACCTGTCGCCAAGATGACCCCGAAGCTGCTCCCCGCACCTGCGGGGATGGCCCCCCGCCCAACCTGTCGCCAAGATGACCCCGAAGCTGCTCCCCGCACCTGCGGGGATGGCCCCAGCGAAGCCGTCTCGCGCCGCAAGTTCCGGCCCTGCTCCCCGCACCTGCGGGGATGGCCCCGACTGCGCGGAGTAGCCGCATGCCTGCACGGCCTGCTCCTCGCGCATGCGGGGATGGTCCCGGGAGGGACGGGGACGCCTGGGACGCCTCGAACTGCTCCCCGCGCATGCGGGGATGGTCCCACCGGCTTCAGCACCGTGTTCCACGCCCACAACTGCTCCCCGCGCATACGGGGATGGTCCCGGACCGGAGGAATCACACAACGTAAGCGGGCCCTGCTCCCCGCGCATGCGGGGATGGTCCCACCGCGGCGACGGCCCGCGCGTCCAGCAGCGTCTGCTCCCCGCGCCTGCGGGGATGGTCCCACGGCCGCGTACGGGGCGACCGGGGACGGCGTCTGCTCCCCGCACCCGCAGGAGGTGAGCCGACCGCACGGCTCACCTTCCGCGGCACGCTCGTCCGGACCGGGTCCGAGTCTCACCGCTGGCCGCCCAGGGCGAACGCCGATCCGGCGGGGCGTGACAGTGGCCCATGAGACAGTCACGGCACGGCCTACCGATCGTCACAGGGGAGAAGGAGCCATGAGAGTGTTGCCCGCCGTCACCGGCCGTGGTGAGTTCGACGCCCTGGTGGTCCGGACCGATGACCACGACGAGCGGGCGTGGCGGGAGGTGGCGGCGGCGCTGCTGGAGCCCTGGGGGACCGGCGGTACGAGGCGCACGTCCACCTTGTCGACGATCCGGTCTGGGCGGGGGCGACCGTTGACGAGGTGCTGACCGCGGTCCGCGCCGTCGAGGACCTGGCCGTGGTTTTTCTGGCCGATCGGACGACCATGCGGGCCGAGCCCCGCGCGCTGCTGGCGGTCACCACGTTGACGCGGGAGGAGTGCGTGGACGATGAGGACCACGAGCGGCTGATCGAGTTCGGCCGCGCGTTCCGCACCCTCCCCGCGGGGGTCCACGAGGTCCACGCGAATCTGAGTATCGGCAATCTGGGCTTCGAGGAGTTCGCGGCGTGGGCCCACGATGACCCCGAGGGGATCTACCGGTCCTTGTGAACAGCCGGCCGGTGGGGAGGGCTCCCGCCCCGGTCTTGATCGGGTGTGGCCGGGCTGTGTCGGCCCCGCGCCCGCGGGGATGGTCCCGCGCAACGCCGCCTCGCCGACGCACAGCGGGCCTGCTCCCCGCATCCGCGGGGATGGTCCCTCCACGGTGCCCAGGTTCTTGGGCCACACGATCTGCTCTCCGCGCCCGCGGGGATGGTCCCAACTCCGCGACCGCCGCGCCGGGCGCCGCGTGCTGCTCCCCGCACCCGCGGGGATGGTCCCGGCTCCCGTCGCGTCTGAGGGCCGCCTACGGCCTGCTCTCCGCGCCCGCGGGGATGGTCCCGCGTACTGGAGCGTGTCCACGGCCGCGACGCACTGCTCCCCGCGCCCGTGGGGATGACCGCCAACGGCGGCGAGTGGATCGGCACCGTGATCCGCTGCTCCTCGCGCCTGCGGGGATGGTCCCCGGTGGCCGATCTGCCGCGCGGCGACGGCCGGGGTCGGGTGGCCCCGGTCGGGTCCGGACCTGCTGGGGTTGGCCCTCTTCGCGGGCGTCTGGGATCCGGTGGCCTGACCGGTGGAGGAGGCGCGGCGAGCTCCTGGGGCCCGTCTCGTCCTGCTGCGGTCCGTGGTGTCCGATTCGGTGAAAGTGGTCGGGAACCGCCGCCCCGGTGGATAAAGTCGCAGGTCACCGAGTCTGCTCCCCGCGTTCGCGGGGATGATCCCAAGCCGACGTCGCCGCACGCCGCGCCCGACTCCTGCTCCCCGCACCCGCGGGGATGGTCCCACCTGAATGCGGTTGAAGGTCGCGCCCCCGCGCTGCTCCCCGCACCTGCGGGGACTTCCGGAGACGGTGGGGCCGGTGCTGGTCCTACCCTGGTCTCCCGTCAGCGGCATGGGGAAGACCCCTGGCCGAGGCGTCACCCGTCCCGTTCTCCGAGGGAGTTTGGGCTGTCTGGATAAGGACTGTCGGTGATGTCCGATTCGGTGAAGCTGGTCGAAACCTGGTGCTCCGCCGGATGAAGCCCCAGGTCACCGAGTCTGCTCCCCGCGCATGCGGGGATGACCCCGCGGGGGTGACCGCGGCCCACCGGCCGCTTTCCTGCTCCCCGCGCATGCGGGGATGACCCCGTCATCGGAGCCAGCCCGGAGTGGACGGTGGTCTGCTCCCCGCGCATGCGGGGATGACCCCGCCCCGTTCACGGCCCGTAGAGGGCAACCCTTCTGCTCCCCGCGCATGCGGGGATGACCCCCGCGCCATCGCCGAGGACGCCGAGACGCCAAACTGCTCCCCGCGCATGCGGGGATGACCCCGGGAGAGGGGCGCGCGGCCGGGGGCGTGCGCTCTGCTCCCCGCGCATGCGGGGATGACCCCGAGGACGGGCAGCGCGGCGAGACGGTCCTGATCTGCTCCCCGCGCCTGCGGGGATGGTCCCGTGAAGCGGGCCGCAGGTACCCACACCCTGCGCTGCTCCCCGCGCCCGCGGGGATGGTCTCTCGTACTCTGCGGACGCAGCGCCGATCAGCGCCTGCTCCCTGTGTCCGTGGGGGATAGTCCTGAGACTTCCAGCTGGGCCCGCAGGGCCTACGAGCTTGTGCGCTCAGTACAGCGCGATGGCGTCGATGACGATGGCCGGACCAGAGATGTACGCGTGGACGTCGTCATCGGGCAGGTTGAGGCCCAGTCGCTCCAACTGCTGGGTCACCTCTTCGAGGTCGTCCTGAATCTGCGCCATCATGATGCGACGCATCATGAACTCCCAACCGTGCAGCAGCCATTCATCGGTGACGCGGTACTCTCCGTCAAGGACCAACTTGGACACGCTACCCAGAACGCGCAGATCTCCTTCCACACGGTCTGCTGAGGCTTCGTCGATGAAGAAGTCTGGGCGCACATTCACGTACACCTTGTGCGGCAACGAGCTGCCGGAAACCTCCAACAAGAGCGGAAGCGGGAGCAGTTCGTTCCGGAGGTAGACTCGCTGGATCTCCTCGGCGACGTCAGCGTCTTCCAAGTCCAGGTTGGCGAGCTCGTTCAGGTCATTGATGTCGCGAGCCAGCATGAGGCGGCGGAAGACGAAGAACACCTTACTCAGCACGCTGACCGCGGTGATCCGCGCGGTGCCCTCGATCTCAACCAGCACATCCCGGGAGAGAGCCGAGTCGCCGACGGGGTTGACCTGCACTGCCTTCTGACGAATCAGCTCGTCTATCACCTTGGAGACCGTCGCTTTTTCCCGAGGTTGCAGGCTGTACGTCGACTGATACTGAAAGTCGCTGCCCGCCGACCCGTTCAACGCAAGCGCGCCGATGCCAGCCTTCCCTCCGCCGGAGCGTTTGCTCACGGTCGTCTCGACGATTTCCTGGGACTTGGGGACGTCGATGTCGTGGTACTCCGCCTGGGACAAAAGCGTCTCCAGGTCCAGAAAACTAGGGGACCTCAGTGCCATCAGATGAGTGTCCCATCCGCTACTGACACCCTGCCTCGGCAAGGTCTGCTCAGCGAACCCGCCAACGCTCGTAGCCGCCGGCGCGGCCTGTCCTTCGGCAAGGCCGAACACACCACCGGCCGCCGGAACTGCGTGACCCTGTCCACCGCCACCTTGGCCCCTCCGCCCGGATCCGCGAGGCGCTGTGGGACGAGGTGAAGCAGTACGCGGGCAACGGCCGCGCACTGCTGGCCTACAACACCGACAACGAGCAGGGCTTCGCCTTCGAAACCCACGACCACAACAAATGGCACCCCGTGGACCACGAAGGCCTCACCCTGATCCTCCGCCCGCACGACCAGACCACCATGCCCGCGTCCCACCCCGTGGCTGGAGCAAGGCCTCCAGGCGTCGACGCTTCGGAAACTGGTAGAAAACGATGCCCTGTATGCCCGACTCGGTGAAGCTGGTCGAAAACCGGTGCCCCGCCGGATAAAGTCGCAGGTCACCAGATGTTCCCCGCACCAGCGGGGATGATCCCGCCTACGTGACCGAGCTGGGGCGTGCGCTGGTCTGCTCCCCGCACCCGCGGGGATGGTCCCATGGCCGAGGACTTGACCCGCGCCTTTTCCTCCTGCTCCCCACACCCGCGGGGATGATCCCACCGGCAGCGTGATCGTCCCTACGGTGATGGTCTGCTCCCCGCATCCGCGGGGATGATCCCGTGAAGAACTCCTGGCGCAGAAAGCGCGCCCCCTGCTCCCCGCGTCCGCGGGGATGGTCCCATCATCGACCCGATACAAGCGATGGTCGGCGTCTGCTTCCCGCGCCTGCGGGGATGGTCCCGCCTACGAGCGGCTGGCCGACACGATCGAAGCCTGCTCCCTGCGCTTGCGGGGGTGATCCCGCCCCTATACCGGAACGTAAGCCGGTCGCTACGCTGCTCCCCGCACCTGCGGGGATGGTCCTCGATGGCCGGCTGCCGCGGCCGTGGCGGCCTGGACCTGGTGGGACGGCGGCTGGACGCCCCACCGCTACGGGGTGTGCCTGGGGTGGATGACCGCCGCCGGGCAGCTGGCCGCAGCCGGGATCGGGTGGTCCCGGTCGGGTTCGGACCTGCTGGAGGTGGCGTTCTTCGCGGGCGCCTGGGATCCGGAGGCCTGACCGATGGAGGAGGTGAGGCAAGTTCCTGGAGCCCGTCTCGTCCTGCTGCGGTCCGTGATGTCCGATGCGGTGAAGCCGGTCAGAACCCGGTGCCCCGCCGGATAGAGTCGCAGGCCATCGAGCCGCTCCCCGCGCCCGCGGGGATGGTCCCTCCAGCCCGCTGACGGCCAGCGGCGTCACGCCCTGCTCCCCGCATCCGCGGGGATGGTCCCGACGGGTTCGCCGGCGAACAGGCCCACGTACGCTGCTCCCCGCGCCCGCGGGGATGGTCCCTCGACGCGATCCTCGACCGCGGCGCCGTCGGGCTGCTCTCCGCGCCCGCGGGGATGGTCCCTCGCGGTAGTCGGCGCCGATCTCGCCGGTGTCCTGCTCCCCGCGCCTGCGGGGATGGTCCCAAGGTCGCGACGAGGAGCCGATCGGCGACATCTGCTCTCCGCGCCCGCGGGGATGGTCCCGGCAACCAGGCCGCCGGCTACGTCCGCCGCGCGTTGCGCGACCCTGGCCGCCCTGCGAGCCACGTTTCTCGACCGCGCGGCCACCGCCTCGCCCCGCCCCGCCGGTGTGGCGGGTGGCCGGGGCGCGGCGAGGACCGCGGATCACCGCCCCGAGCCGATCGTGATGGCAGGGTGCCCGAAACGGCCAAGGTCGGGGCCGTGTTCTGCGTCTTCCGGAGACGATGGGGCCGGTGCTGGGCCTACCCTGGCCTTTCCGTCGGCATCGGCTCTTGGCAGGCACCGTCGGCGGCGACATGGGGAAGCCTTAACCGAGGCGCCACCCGCCCCACTTCCCGAGAGAGCCTGGGCCATCCGGAAAGGATTGTCGGTAATGCCCGATGCGGTGAAGTTGGTCAAAACCCGGTGCTCCGCCGGATAAAGTCGCAGGTCATCGAGTCTGCTCCCCGCACCCGCGGGGATGGTCCCTGGGGGCTTACCGAAGAGGACGCGGCTGAACTCCTGCTCCCCGCACCCGCGGGGATGGTCCCGACGCCACCCGCGCCTGGCTGCTGGCCCAGCTCTGCTCCCCGCACCCGCGGGGATGGTCCCTGGAGGATCGGCGGCAGCAGCGGCAGGATCGCCTGCTCCCCGCACCCGCGGGGATGGTCCCACCGGCAGCGTGACGCTCACGGTTGCGGCCACCTGCTCCCCGCACCCGCGGGGATGGTCCGGTCTGGTAGTTGTCGAAGTCGAGGACGTCGATCTGCTCCCCGCACCCGCGGGGATGGTCCCTACCTCGCCGAGATGGCCGCCATCGCCGACGACTGCTCCCCGCACCCGCGGGGATGGTCCCAGCAGGATCACGGCCACCAGCAGCAGCACCGTCTGCTCCCCGCACCCGCGGGGATGGTCCCTGACCGCCGTGGTCCGAGCGGTGCTCGCCGAGCTGCTCCCCACGCATGCGGGGATGGTCCCCAGGCGACGGCCGCCCTCGACCGCGGCGCCATCTGCTCCTCGCGTCCGCGGGGATGGTCCCGTCAACGGTGTCGTGTTCACCCAGACCGCCGGCTGCTTCTCGCGTCTGCGGGGGGGCCTCTATGTCCTTCGTCAAGCGAGGCGTGGGGTCCTGGGTTCGTAGAAGGTGCCGTCGCGGAGCATCGCGAACAGCACGCTGATGCGGTGGCGAGCCAGGCGGAGAAGAGCCTGCGTGTGGGTCTTCCCGCGGGTCCGACACCGGTCGTAGTAGGAACGGGAGGCGGGATCGTGCAGGGCAGCGAACGCGGACAGGAACATCGCCCGTTTCAGCTGCCGGTTGCCGCCCCGTGGCGCGTGCTTGCCATGGATTGAGGTCCCCGAGGATTTCGTCGCCGGGGCGAGACCGGCGTAGGAGGCCAAGTGGGCGGCGGTGGGGAAGCTGGTGCCGTCGCCGACGGTGACCAGCAGGACGGCGGCGGTCCTGACCGCGACTCCCGGCATCGAGGTCAGGACCTTCGAAAGAGGGTGCTCCTCCAGCAGGGCCTCGATCTGGGCCTCCAAGGCCCGGCGCTGTTCGTGAACAGCGGCGAGCGATCGGGCCAGGGACGGGATCACGATGTCGAGCGTGCCGGTGCCCGGGACCACGACGGTCTGCTCGTCGAGCGCGGTAAAGATCTCGTCGATCAGCCGGGCGGCCATGCGCGGGGCCTTGGGCCGGATCACCTCGACCAGCCTGCGGCGACCGGCCTTTCGCAGCGCGGCCGGGGAACCGTAGCGTTCCAGCAGCCAGGTCACCGCCTGGTGGTCCAGACGCGGCCCGAGCACGCGTTCCAGGCTGGGGTGGAACTGGGTGAGCAGGCCGCGTATCCGGTTGGAGGTGCGGGTGGCTTCGGCCGCGAGGTCGGTGTCGAAGCCGACCAGCACGGTCAACTCGGCGGTGATCTCGTCGGTCAGCTGAAGCGAGCGCAGGGTGTGCGGCATCGTCCGTGCGGCGTCCGCGATCACCGCGGCGTCCTTCGCATCGGTCTTCGCCTCGCCCGGATACAGGTCGGCGATCCGCCGCATGGCCAGGCCCGGCAGGTAGGCGACCTTGCAGCCCGCGTCCCGGGCGACGGTGAGCGGGAGGGCTCCGATGGAGGCGGGCTGGTCCACGATCACCAGCACGGTGCCGAACTTCGCGGCCAGCTTGTCGAACACCGCCCGCAGCTTGGGTTCGGTGTTGGGCAGCTGCTTGTCGAAGACCTTCTTGCCGGCCGGGGTGAGCCCGTGCCCGTGGTGGGCGCTTTTGCCGACGTCCAGGCCGAGGAAGACGCCCACGTCGTCGATGTCGTCCAAACCATCCTCCCGAACGGGGTTGGTGCGGTGCTGGCCAGGGCGTTGGCGTCGTATGCGCGCATCCACGTTATGCAGACCTGCCGCCCGTACATGGCCGGGCATTGCGCCCGGCCGGGCGGTGGTCGGACCTCTCATCAGCGTCTCCAACGGCGCCTCTCGGGCCCGGTGACACCACCCCCAGGTCATCGGTTCGACAGGGGGGAACAGTCATGCCGGGCCCGGAGGCCAGCGGTCCTCTTGCAGGACCGCGAAGAACATAACGGGGGATCGGTTCGTTTCCGGGTCGCGCAGATTTGGTCATTTTCGGTCATGTGTGTGGTGGGTGGGCCGGGCGGGTGTTCAATGGCGGCGTGATCGAGGAGGGGGCCGGGGGGCCGGGGTTGGGGGAGTGTCTGGCCGGGGCGGTGCGGACGGTGTGGGCCAAACACGACCGGGCGACCGACGGGTGGCTGCCGTTGTGGCGGCACATGGCCGACAGCGCCGCGGTGGCCGGTCTGTTGTGGGACCGGTGGCTTCCGAGGAACGTCCAGGCGCTGGTGGCCGGGCCGCTGCCCGGGGGCATGGAGGACGCGCGGCGACTCGCGGTGTGGTGTGCGGCCGGCCACGACGTTGGCAAGGCGACACCGGCGTTCGCTTGCCAGGTGGATGCTCTAGCGGACCGGATGCGGGCGGTGGGGCTCGACATGCCGGGGCCCAAGCAGGTGGGTGACGATCGGCGGATGGCTCCGCACGGCCTGGCCGGTCAACTCCTCATTCAGGAATGGCTGGTGGAGCGGTTCGGCTGGCCCGAGCGGGCCACGGTGCAGTTCGCCGTGGTCGCCGGCGGGCACCACGGGGTGCCGCCGGGACACGGTCAGATCCTCGACCTCGACCACCATCCCGAGCTGTTGCGTACGCCCGGCCCGTCCGAGCCGGTGTGGCGGCGGGTGCAGACCGAACTGCTGGATGCGTGCGCGGATGTCTACGGAGTACGGGACCGACTGCCGCACTGGCAGCGGGTGAGGCTGCCTCAGCCGGTGCAGGTGGTGCTGACCGCGTTGGTCGTCGTCGCCGACTGGATCGCCAGCAACCCCGACCTGTTCCCGTACTTTCCCGAGGAACACCCGCGCGGCGACGCCGCGCGGGTGGCCGCTGCGTGGCGGGGGCTGCGGCTTCCCGGGCCGTGGTCGCCGGCCGTTCCCGCAGGCACGGCGGGCGAGGTGTTCGCTACGCGGTTTGATCTGCCGCCCGGGGCGCGGGTCCGCCCGGTGCAGGAGGAGGCGGTGCGGCTGGCGCGGTCGATGCTGGCGCCCGGGTTGATGGTGATCGAGGCGCCGATGGGGGAGGGCAAGACGGAGGCCGCGCTGGCGGTTGCGGAGATTTTCGCGGCCCGGTCCGGTGCGGGCGGGGTGTTCGTCGCCCTGCCGACCATGGCCACCGGCAGCGCGATGTTCCCCCGGCTGCTGGACTGGCTCGACCGGCTGCCGCCCGACGGCCTGGACGACACCACCCCGGAGGGGCGGGAGCGGTCGGTCCTGCTGGCCCACTCCAAGGCCGCCCTCAACGAGCCCTACGCGGACCTGCTGCGTGCCGGCAGGCACACCATCGCCGCGGTCGACCAGTTCGGCGACGAGGACCAGCTGCGCCCGTCCGACGATGTGCGTTCCGCACCCGCCGAATTGGTCGCCCACCAATGGCTGCGGGGCCGGAAGAAGGGGCTGCTGGCGTCGTTCGCGGTGGGGACCATCGACCAGTTGTTGATGGCCGGACTCAAGAGCCGGCACCTGGCGCTGCGGCATCTGGCGTTCGCCGGGAAGGTCGTGGTGATCGACGAGGCGCACGCCTACGACGCCTGGATGAACACCTACCTGGACCGGGTCCTGGCCTGGCTGGGCGCCTACCGCGTGCCGGTGGTGGTGCTCTCGGCCACCCTGCCGGCGGCCCGGCGCCGGGAGTTGGCCCAGGCGTACGCCGGTGGAACCCGGGACGATGCGGAGGGGTACGCCGTGCTGGCGGAGGCCGGCGGGTATCCCCTGCTCACCGCCGTGGCCCCGGGCACGGACCCCGAGATCGCCGTGCCCGCCGCGTCGGGCCGCCGTACCGAGGTGAGGCTGGAGCGGCTGGACGACGACCTGGATGTTCTCGCCGACCGCCTGGAGGCGGAGCTGGCCGGCGGGGGCTGCGCCCTGGTGGTGCGCAACACCGTGGACCGGGTGCTGGAGGCCGCCGAACACCTCCGGGCGCGGTTCGGTGAGAAGGCGGTGACGGTGGCGCACGCCCGGTTCCTGGACCTGGACCGAGCCGGCAAGGACGCCCGGTTGCTGGAACTCTTCGGCCCGCCGGGGGAGGACGGAACGCCGCCGCAGCGTCCTCAAAGGCGTCATATCGTGGTCGCCAGCCAGGTGGCCGAGCAGTCCCTGGACGTGGACTTCGATCTGCTGGTGTCGGACCTGTGCCCGGTCGACCTGCTGCTACAGCGCATGGGACGCCTGCACCGCCACCGGCGCAGCGACCGTCCCGCCCGCCTGCGGGCGGCCCGCTGCCTGGTGACCGGGGTCGACTGGACGGCCACCCCCGCCCCGCTGCCGGTGAGCGGGTCCCGGCGCGTCTACGGCGAGTACCTGCTGCTGCGCTCCCTGGCCGTCCTGGAGCCGCATTTCGCGGACACTCCGGATGCCGGTGTGGTGGTGCGGCTGCCGGAGGACATCAGCCCACTGGTGCAGCGCGCCTACGGGAGCGAACCCCAGGGGCCGGCGGCGTGGGCGGAGGCCGTCGCCGAGGCCCGCCGCGCCCACGAGGCGCACCGCGCCCGGCAGCGCCACGGTGCGGACGTCTTCCGCCTGGACCGGGTGCGCCGCGCGGGACGCCCTCTGGTGGGGTGGATCGACGCCGGGGTGGGGGACGCCGACGACACCCGGGCCGGCCGCGCCCAGGTCCGTGACGGCCAGGAGAGCCTGGAGGTGTTGGTGGTGCGGCGCCGCGCGGACGGCACCCTGACCACCGTGCCGTGGCTCGGCCAGGGGCTCGGCGGCCTCGAGCTCCCCACGGATGCCGTCCCTTCGCCGCGGGCGGCGCGTGCCGTTGCCGCGAGCGGGCTGCGGCTTCCCTATCACTTCTCCTATCCCCGGGTGCTGAATCGGGCGATCGAGGAGTTGGAGGAGTGGTGCGTTCCGGCCTGGCAGGCGAAGGAATGCCACTGGCTGGCGGGCGAGTTGATCCTCGCTCTCGACGACGGCCCGGGTGGGGATTGTCAGACCCGGCTGGCAGGCTTTCAGCTCCGCTACAACCCGCACGACGGGCTGCGGGTGATCCGCGACGGGACGGAGAGGCAAGGGGATGGGTAGATGAACGGTGCCGCACCCGGTGACGGCGTGTCCTTCGACCTGACCGACCGGCCCTGGCTGCCGGTGCAGTTCCAGGACGGCGGTCGGGACGAGCTGTCCCTGCGAGAGGTCTTCGCCCGGGCCGCAGAGATCCGGCGGCTGGTGGGTGACCTGCCCACCCAGGAATTCGCCCTGCTCCGGCTGCTGCTGGCGATCCTCCACGACGCCGTGGACGGGCCGGAGGACATCGACGCCTGGGCGGAGCTGTGGGCGGACGACACCCCGTTCGCTCCGGTCGCCGACTACCTCGACCGGCACCGGCACCGGTTCGACCTGCTGCACCCGCGCACCCCCTTCTTCCAGGTCGCCGGCCTGGAGACGGCCAACGGCGAGGTGGCCTCCCTCAACCGCATCGTCGCCGACGTCCCCAACGGCGAGCCGTTCTTCACCATGCGCTCTCCCGGCGTGGACCGGCTCGATTTCGCCGAGGCCGCGCGCTGGCTGGTGCACGCCCACGCCTTCGACACCTCCGGCATCAAGTCCGCCGCCGCAGGAGATCCACGCGCGAAGAGCGGCAAGGTGTATCCGCTGGGGGTCGGCTGGACCGGGAACCTCGGCGGCGTGTACGCCGAGGGCGACTCGTTGCGGGAGACGCTGCTGCTCAACCTGGTCGCCGCCGACACCGGCACGATCCGCGTCGGCGACGACGACCGGCCCGCCTGGCGCCGCGAGCCGTGCGGGCCCGCTGCCGCCGAGGACCTCGCGGGCCGCCCGTCGGGGCCGCGCGATGTGTACACCTGGCAGTCCCGCCGCGTGCGGCTCCATTTCGACCGCGAGGGCGTCCATGGCGTGGTCCTGTGCTACGGCGACCCTCTGCAGCCGCACAACAGGCACCGGGACGAACCGATGACCGGCTGGCGGCGCAGCCTGGCGCAGGAGAAGAAACGGGGCGAGTCGCTGGTCTACCTCCCTCGGGAGCACGATCCGGCCCGCGTCGCGTGGCGCGGCCTGGCCGGCCTGCTCGCCCCCCGCGACCAGGCGGCCACCGGACGCCGGGAACCCGACGCGGTCCTGCGGCCCCGCGTCCTGGACTGGGTGGCCCGGCTGGTCACCGAGCGGGTGCTGCCCCGTGAACACTTCCTGCGGGCCTGCACCGTCGGCGCGCTCTACGGCACCCAGCAGTCCGTGATCGACGAGGTCGTCGACGACCGTGTCGCCCTGGCCGTCGTCCTGCTGCACGAGAGCGACCGGCGCTTCGGACAGGCGGCGATCGACGCGGTCGCCGACGCCGACAGGGCGGTGAAGGTTCTCGGCGACCTCGCCGAGAACCTCGCCCGAGCGGCCGGCACCGACCCGGAGCCGCGCCGCTCCGCCGCCCGCGATCTGGGCTACGGCGCCCTGGACGCCCCGTTCCGCCACTGGCTCAGCCGCCTCGGCCCTGATGACGACCCTCAAGGCGAGCGCCGGCGGTGGCAGCAGCAGGCGCGCACGCTCATCGGCCGGCTCGGCGACCGGCTGGTGGAGGAGGCCGGAACCGCCGCGTGGGAGGGCCGCGTCACAGACCGCGGCGAATGGCGCAACGCCGCCTCGGCCGACCTGCGGTTCCGCTCGGAACTCGGCAAGGCCCTCCCCGGGCCCTCCCCTATCGACGAGGCTTCGGCCTCCGGCGAGCCCACCACCCAGAAGGTGCACGCATGACCAACACCCCCACCATCCCAGCGCCCTCGTCGCCACACTCCTCGCCCCCGCCTCGCCGACGCGCACCGCTGACCCTGGTCGGCGCGGCCGTCGACCAGCGGATCACCGAACTCCAGCGGGGCTACCTCGCCGACCGCTCCGATGCCGTCGCCACGCTCGCCCGGCTGCGCCGCGGCGTCGGCAAACCCGCCAACGCGGTACCGGACCTGTGGGGCCTGGGCGCCGACGAGGCGATCCACCAGGCCCACGCCGACGGCGAACTGCCAAACGGGCAGGCGGAGCGGGCGGAGGAGGCCGCCCATATTGCGCTCACGCTCTGGGCGCTGCACCAGCAGTCCCACCACACCCAGCGCATGCACCTGCGCTACGGCCCGGAGCTCGGCGCGGCGGTCCGCCGTCTGATGCCCGGACCAGAGGTGGACGAGCCGATCCGCAAGCGTTTCGTCCGGGCCGCCACGGCCACCACGCCGACCATGCTGGCCCAGCGGCTGCGGGAGATTGTCACCCTGCTGCGCCGCGAGGCCGTCGCGCTGGACTACGGCCTCCTCGCCGATCAGCTCCACCAGTGGCAGCAGCCCGGCGGCGCGGAACGGGTCCGCCGCTCCTGGGGGAGGTCCTTCCACGCTCACCGCACCTCCGACACCTCCCCGGACACCGCCGACGCCCCCGGTGGCGCGGACGAGAACCACGACTCCACCATCACGAACCCGAAGGACGACACCCTGTGAGCCGGACCATCCTCGACGTGCACGTGCTGCAGACCGTCCCGCCCAGCAACCTCAACCGGGACGACACCGGCTCCCCGAAGACCGCCTTCTACGGCGGGGTCCGTCGGGCGAGGGTGTCCAGTCAGGCATGGAAGCGGGCCACCCGCCGCTCCTTCGACGGCCTGCTCGACCCCGCCGAGCTGGGCGTGCGCACCAAGCGGGTCGCCGAACTCCTCGCCGACCGGATCACGGCCGCCCGGCCCCACCTGGGCGATGCCGAGGCGCTGACCCTGGCCGCGGAAACGATCCAGGCCGCCACCGGCTCCAAGATCGAGGTCCCCAAGCGCAAGGCGGAGGCGGCGAAGAAGAAAGGCGAGGACGCGCCCGCCCCCGAGTCCTCCTACCTGATGTTCCTCAGTGCTCGGCAGCTCGACGGCCTCGCGGACCTCGCCGTCCAAGGCGCGGACGACATCAAGAAGTACTTCAAGACCAAGGAGAACAAGGCCCGCGCCCGGCAGATCGCCGACACCCGCCACTCGGTCGACATCGCCCTGTTCGGCCGGATGGTCGCCGACTCCGCCGACATCAACGTCGACGCCGCCGCCCAGGTCGCCCACGCCCTCAGCGTGCACGCGGTGGAGAACGAGTCCGACTACTACACGGCCGTCGACGACCAGAACACCGACGCCGAGCCCGGCGCGGGCATGATCGGCACCGTCGACTTCAACTCCGCGACGCTGTACCGCTACGCCGCCGTCGACGTCGACCTGCTGCGCCGCAACCTCGGCAAGGGCCTGCGCGACGACGAGCCCGTCACCGAGCCCGTGCGGCGGGCCGTCCAGGCGTTCCTGCACGGCTTCATCGCCTCCCTGCCCACCGGCAAGATCAACACCTTCGGCAACCACACCCTCCCGGACGCAGTCATCGTCAAGCTCCGCACCTCCCGCCCGGTCAGCTTCGTCGCGGCCTTCGAAGAGCCCGTCACCGCGGACCTCACCGGCGGCCACCTGAAGGCGGCCTGCGAAAAGCTCACCGAGTACGTCCCGGACCTGGAAGGCGCCTACGGCATCGACGGTGACCCTTCCTGGGTGCTGCGCGTCGGCCCCGCCACCGCCAAGCTGGCCGGGCTGGGCACCGAGGTCACCCTCACCGACCTGGTCGACGCCGTCGGAGCGGCCGTCGCCGAACGGCTGGGACCGAACGCATGAGCGTCCTGCTCCTTCTGCTGGCGGCCCCCCTGCAATCCTGGGGGGCCTCGGCCCGTTTCGCCCGGCGCACCACCGAACCCGTCCCCACCAAGAGCGGCGTCCTCGGACTACTCGCCGCCGCCCAGGGCCGCGACCGCACCGCCGACCTGTCCGACCTGGCCGCACTGCGCTTCGGCGTTCGCGTCGACCAGCCCGGCACCCGCATCCGCGACTTCCAGACCGCAACCCACGCCGACTCGGGCAAGGCCATGCCGGTCTCGGAACGCTTCTACCTTGCCGACGCCGTCTTCGTCGCCGCGGTGGAAGGCGACGACGCCCTGATCGACGAACTGCACACGGCCGTCCGGGCGCCGGTCTACCTGCCCTACCTCGGCCGCCGCTCCTGTCCGCCGGCCCGCCCCCTCGATCTCGGCGTTCGCACCGGGGCGGACCTGCGCCAAGTGCTGCACACCGAGCCCTGGCACGCCTCCGCCTGGTACCAGCGCCGACGCCGCAGCGAGCAGCGCGTCGACGTGGAGGTGTTCCTCGACGCGGACCCCAGGGGCGGCCCCAGGGACAGCCTGCGCGACCAGCCGCTGAGCTTCGACCCCCGGCATCGCCGCTACGGGTTGCGCACCGTCCGCTCCGAGACCGTCTCCGTCGCCAATCCGCAAGCACGCAAGGCCCGTCGAGTCACGGTCCCGGCCCACGACCCGTTCGACGCCCTGGACGAAGAGATCGCCTGATGTTCCTCACCCGCTTCCGTCTCAACACCGCGCGCCCCGGCGCCCGCCGCCTGCTGTCCTCGCCTCAGGCGATGCACGCGGCCGTGATGTCGTCCTTCCCGACCCTGCTGCCCACCGACACACCCCCGACCACGGGCCCGCGGGTGCTGTGGCGCGTCGACCACACCACCCGCGCCGAGGTCATGCTCTACATCGTCGGCCCCGACCGGCCCGACCTCACCCATCTCGTCGAGCAGGCCGGCTGGCCCGCGGCAGCCGCCGCCGACCCGGACCGACCCGGCTGGCAGACCCGCCCCTACGCACCGTTCCTGGCCCGGCTGGAGGCCGACAGCGTCTGGGCCTTCCGACTGACCGCCAACCCGGTCCACAGCATCCGCCGCACAGAAGGCGAGCCGACCAAGCGCACCGCCCACCTCACCCCCCGGCACCAGATGGACTGGCTGCTCAAGCGGCAGAAAGACAGCGGCTTCCGCATCCTGGAGAAACCCCTGGACCAGCGCCGCCTGCCCGACGGCGACCAGTACCAGCTGATCGTCCGCGACCGGCGCGACCTGTCCTTCGGCAAGACCGAGCACACCACCGGCCGGAAGAACCGCGTCACCCTGACCACCGCCACCTTCGACGGCCGCCTGCAGGTCACCGACCCCGACGCGCTGCGCCGCACCCTCACCTCGGGCCTGGGGAAGGCGAAGGCCTACGGCTGCGGGCTGATGACCCTCGCCCCCGCAAGGTGAGGACCATGCCCACCATCGGCAAGCGGGGCCTGTCCACCCCACGCGAACTCACCCGGGTAGCCGACCGCCTCTCCTTCGTCTACCTGGAACGGTGCACCGTGCACCGCGACGCCAACGCCATCACCGCCGAAGACGCCGACGGCACCGTCCACATCCCCTCCGCCACCATCGGCACCCTGCTCCTCGGCCCCGGCACCCGCGTCACCCATCAGGCCATGAGCGTCCTCGGCGAGAGCGGAGCGGGCGTGGTGTGGGTCGGCGAACACGGCGTGCGCTTCTACGCCGGCGGCCGATCCCTGACCCGCTCCTCCGCCCTGGTCGAGGCCCAGGCCACCTCGTGGGCCAACCAACGCACCCGCCTCGCGGTGGCCCGCGCCATGTACCGCAAACGCTTCCCCGACGAGGACCCGTCCGGCTGCACCCGACGCGAACTCCTCGGCATGGAAGGGCAACGCGTCAAGGACTGCTACCGCAAAGAGGCCGCACGCACCGGCGTCACCTGGCGCGGACGCCGCTTCGCCCCCGGCGACTTCACCTCCGGAGATCCGCCCAACCAGGCCGTCACCGCCGCGGCCCAGTGCATGTACGGCACCGCCCACGCCGTGGTCGCGGCCCTGGGCTGCACACCGGGCCTGGGCTTCGTCCACTCCGGGCACGAACTGTCCTTCGTGCTGGACATCGCCGACCTGTACAAGACCGAGATCGGTATCCCCGTCGCCTTCGAGACGGCAGCGGAGAGCCCCGAGGACGTCGGCTCCCGCACCCGCCGCGCCCTCCGCGACAGGGTCAACGAGACCGGCCTACTGGACCGGTGCGTCAACGACATCAAAGACCTCCTGCTGCCGACAACAGCCCACGGCGACCCCGTCGACGCACCGGGGGACCGGATGACCCTCCAGACCGACCACGGCCCGGACCTGGCCTCGGGCCGCAACTACGCCGACGGAGTGATCTGGTGACCGTCATCGTCCTCACCCACTGCCCGGTGGGGCTGCGCGGCTTCCTCACCCGCTGGCTGCTGGAGATCTCCCCCGGCGTCTTCATCGGCGGCCCCTCCGCACGGATCCGCGAGGCACTGTGGGACGAGGTGAAGCAGTACGCGGGCAACGGCCGCGCACTGCTGGCCTACGGCACCGACAACGAGCAGGGCTTCGCCTTCGAGACCCACGACCACAAATGGCACCCCGTGGACCACGAGGGCCTCACCCTGATCCGCCGCCCGAACGACCAGACCGCCGCGCCCGTGCCCACGCCTCGTGGGTGGAGCAAGGCCGCCAAGCGCCGGCGCTTCGGAAACCGATAAAGAGCGGTGTCCCTTATGCCCGACTCGGCGAAGCTGGTCAAAACCGGTTGCCCCGCCAGATAAAACAGCAGGTCACGAAGGCTGCTCCCCGCATCCGCGGGGATGGTCCCGACTCGACCAGCTCGTCCAAGTCGAGTTCGTCCTGCTCCCCGCATCCGCGGGGATGGTCCCGGGTCCAGCACCAGGCCGCCGGACGGGCAGCCCTGCTCCCCGCATCCGCGGGGATGGTCCCAGGCGAGTCACAGCGTCGATGACCCGCGGCGTCTGCTCCCCGCATCCGCGGGGATGGTCCCGAGATCCAGGCAGGGTTTTCCGTGATGTTGGACTGCTCCCCGCATCCGCGGGGATGGTCCCAGGGTCTGACCTGCGGAAACACCCTCTCGGGACTGCTCCCCGCATCCGCGGGGATGGTCCCGACATTTTCGTGGCCATTCAGGGAACCGGCAGCTGCTCCCCGCATCCGCGGGGATGGTCCCGCCCCGGAGGCCGTGGAGACGCGCCGGCTGTGCTGCTCCCCGCATCCGCGGGGATGGTCCCAACGTGAGGGAGCCGGGTGGCAACGGGATCCTCTGCTCCCCGCACTCGCGGGGATGGTCCCAGGGTCGTCATCCACCACACCGCCGGGCGGAACTGCTCCCCGCACCCGCGGGGATGGTCCTGTCCTGCTTGAATTCCAGCCCGAGCTCGCCGGCTGCTCCCCGCCGACGCGGGGGTGCTCCGTAGCCACGCATTAGGGAAATTATCCCAGGCTGATCATCGCGCGCTTCCCTGGCGCGCCCACCTCTCGCCCCCGCTAAGGAAGGTTCTCCCCGGCTATCTCGGGACCCGCCACTTCCGTCTACCCGAACGTGAATAGACAATGGACAGACATGCGCGGAGCCGGTACTGTCGTCTCGTCAGTTCACGTTCATTCACGTCAGTTGCTACGGGAGACCCCGTGAAGATCACGGTCACCGTGGAGGACCCCACCGGAGACTTCCAGAATCGGCTCTTGGGCCTCCTCGCCGATCACGCCGCCCACATCGAGATCGACACCGCCTGGACCGCCGAACGCGCCGAGCGCTACTACACCGAACTCCCGACCCGCGCCCGCCGTATCGTCCGCGAGGCCGCCATCCGCGACGGGTTCGTCTCCGCCGACGACCTCCGCGACGACGAGGACACCAGCCTTCGCGGGCACAGCGCCCCGCTGAAGCGGGTCCTGGAACGCGGCGTCCGCAGGGGCTGGTGGCCGGACGGCATGCCCGCACCGATTGAGCCGCAAGGACCGGGGTTTGGAAAAGTCGTCGGCTACCGGATGCCCGCCGACCTCGTAGACACCTTCTTCACCGCCATCAAGCAAGCAGAGAAGTGAGGGCCACGACTGTGACCCAGAAGGACAGCCTGGTGATGATCTGCGGGTTTTTGTCGGTGGTGGTTCGGCATCGTGATGTCAGTGGGTGA
>NZ_BAAASZ010000012.1:36408-126242 GCF_039533145.1 Streptomyces macrosporus | reverse complement strand
GCGCCGAAGTAGGTGTCCCAGGTGTCCAGGTGGGCGTCGAAGTGGAGCAGGGCGACTGGGCCGTGCCGCCCGGCCACCGCGCGCAGCAGGGGCAGGGCGATGGTGTGGTCGCCGCCGAGGGTCACCAGGCGGGCGCCGGTGTCCAGCAGCTCCCCGGCCGCGGCCTCGATCGTCTCGACCGCCTCGTTGATGTTGAACGGGTTGGCGGCGATGTCGCCCGCGTCGGCCACCTGGGCGAGCGCGAAGGGCGAGGCGTCCTGGGCCGGGTTGTAGGGGCGCAGCAGGCGGGACGCCTCACGGATCGCGTTGCCGCCGAAGCGGGCGCCGGGCCGGTAGGAGACGCCGGAGTCGAACGGCACGCCGACGACGGCGATGTCGGTACGGCCTCCCACCTCGTCCAGGCGCGGCAGCCGGGCGAAGGTCGCCGGG
Organism: Streptomyces macrosporus; assembly: GCF_039533145.1. Classification (NCBI taxonomy): domain Bacteria; kingdom Bacillati; phylum Actinomycetota; class Actinomycetes; order Kitasatosporales; family Streptomycetaceae; genus Streptomyces; species Streptomyces macrosporus. The sequence continues at coordinate 125,813 of NZ_BAAASZ010000012.1, read as the reverse complement.
CCGGCGAAGCGCGGGACACGGGAGGAGTCGACGGGGCCACGAGGCTGCTGGTCGGTGCTCATGCGGTCGAGGGTAGGGGCGGACCGGGCGCGGATACATGGACGGACGCAACAGTCCGCCGGGGCTTTTTATACGGCCCGTACAAGGCGTCGCGGCGACGCTCCGTCGGAAGCCGATCGCCCTCACGGGCGTGCGCGGGGGACAATGCCCCCATGCCGATAACCCCCGCCGTCCCCACCCGAGCCGAGTTGATCGACCACCTCGTCCGCACCCGCATCGCGGGCGACGTCGCCACACCGCGCGAGAACAACCTGGACCACTACCGCAGGCTCGCCAACGGCGATCGACACTACTGGCTGGGCCTGGAACTGGGCGAGAGGTGGACCGACGAGCAGGACGTGCTGGCGGTGATGGCCGAGCGCTGCGGCGTCGTCGACGACCCCCAGCACCGCCACGGCCAGGACACCATCGACCCGGAGCTGACCGTCGCCGCCCTGGACCGGGCCGCGGCGCAGCTCCGCAAATCGGCGGAGGCCGGACACCGGGTGCTGTTCGCCACCGGCCACCCGGGCGCGCTGATCGACCTGCACAGCCGGGTGGCGAACGCGCTGCGCCTGGCCGGGTGCGAGATCGTCCGGGTGCCGCTGGGCCTGATCGCGGACCAGGGCGTGGTGGTGCAGCTCGCGGACATCGCGATGCACGAGCGCGGGGCGTCGCTGTGGCACACCCACTCCCCCGAGCCGATGACCGCGATCCTGGACGCCCTGGAGCGGGAGGGCGAGCCGCTGCCGGACCTGGTCTTCGCCGACCACGGCTGGGCGGGCTGCGCGGCGCAGCGCGGCATCCTCACCGTCGGCTTCGCGGACTGCAACGACCCGGCGCTGTTCATCGGCGAGGCGGAGGGCACCCTCGCGGTCACCGTCCCCCTGGACGACCACGTGGTCGATCCGCGGTACTACGAGCCCCTGACGGCGTACCTGCTGGACGCGGCGGGCCTGACCCCCGCGTAATCCGGTTGCCCGGCGGCGGGGGCCGTCCTACCGTCGGCGTCATGTGTTCCGCATTCTGCGCGGCGATCACCGGCGGGGCGCGCGCCGACGCGTGGTGCTCCGGCTGGTGTCCGCAGACGACCCGCCGTCCGCGCGGTCGGCGTCCGGCCCTGGTCCGCCGGGACGCGCCGAGCGCCTGAACCGTCCACGGGTCCCCTCGACCCGTGCGTTCCTCTCCTCGGTACCTCTTCCCGATACCTCTCCTCGGTATCTCCCCGGTACCTTCCGCGACTCTCCGCGCCCTTCCTCGCGCGTGCCCAGGGCCCCGGTGTCCGACGTACACCCGGACAGGCCCCGGACTCCCCCGCGCCCACCGGCGCGCCCGTAGCGCCGCCGCGTTCGCCGGCGCGCCCGTAGCGCCGCCGCGTTCGCCGGCCCGAGCCCCGGCCTGTCCTCGGCAGAGGACTTCAGCCCGTGGCACGCCGCCGCATCACTCTCTCCCAGAACTTCCTGTACGACACCTCCGTCATCCGCCGCCTCGTGCGCTTCTCCGGGGTGGGGCCCGACGACCTCGTGGTCGAGCCCGGCGCCGGGGAGGGACCGATCACCGCCGTACTGGCCCGGACCTGCCGGGAGGTGGTGGCGTACGAGATCGATCCGCGCCTGGCCGCCCGGCTGTCGCGCCGCTTCGCCGACCGGCCCGGCGTCCACCCCGTCCGGGGCGACTTCCTGCGGGCCCGGCCGCCGCGCGAGCCGTTCGCCGTGGTGGGCAACATCCCGTACTCCCGCACCACCGCCATCGTGCGGTGGTGCCTGGACGCCCCGACGCTGACCTCGGCGACGCTGCTCACGCAGCGGGAGTACGCCCGCAAGCACACCGGGGACTACGGCCGTTGGCCGCTGCTGACGGTGCGGACCTGGCCGGAGTACGCCTGGCGGCTGGGCGGCCGGGTCGGGCGCGAGAGCTTCGTCCCGGCGCCGCGCGTCGACTCGGCCGTCCTGCGGATCGAACGCCGCCCCGCGCCGCTGCTGCCCCGTCGACGGCTCGCCGCCTACCGGGAGTTCGTCGCCCACGGCTTCACCGGGGTCGGCGGCTCGTCGGCCGCCACGCTGGCGCGGCGGTACGGCGGACGCGCGGTCCGGGCGGCCTTCCGGGCCGTGGGGCCGGCCCCGGACACGCCGGCGGGGCTGGTGACGCCGGATCAGTGGCTGGCGCTGTTCCGGGAGTTGGAGCGGGACCGGTAGCCCCGCCCCTCCCCCGGCGCCCGCTACCCGGCCCGGACGGGAACGCCCGCTCCGGGCCGGGCACGCCGGGTCCGCCGCGTCCGTGCCGCCCGCAGGAGGAGGAAGAGCAGCACGCCGATGGGCGAGAGCAGGACCGTCAGCACCAGCAGCGGTCCCATGACCAGCGGGTGCACGGCGAGCCGGCGTCCCTCGCGGAACATCCACTGGCCGACGAGGAGGTCCCAGGCGATGACCTGCGCCCAGACGGCCGCCGCGCCGCCGGCCAGGGCCGTCAGCTCCCGGAACGCGTCGAGTTCCGGCCGGCTCACCGCCGCCCACAGCTCCGGCAGGACGGGCAGGGCGAGGGCCAGGTGGACGAGCAGGATCGGCACCACCGTCAGCGGGGAGGCCGCGATCCGGTGCGTCGTCCCCCACCCCGGAGCGAAGATCATCAGCAGCCAGACCGGTGCCGCCGACCAGAAGGCGAGGTCGAAGAGGAGACCGGTCATGCCACCGGCTCCCTGTCGGACTGCCTGCCGGGTTCCCTGTCGGGCTCCGCCGGGGCCCGTCGCGGGCTCGGGGGCCGCACGGAGGCCGGGGCGGGGTTCCGGGCGGGAGGCGTGCGCAGGGCGAACCCGACGCCGGCGCATCCCGCGACGACGACGGCGGCGGCCACGGCGAGCGTGAGGCCGTCCGGGCGCACCAGCGACTGCCCGCGCAGGGCCTGCCAGGTGACGAGGCCGAGCACGGCGGTGTACACGCCCGCGCCCACCAGGACCAGCCGCAACCGGACGCTCTCGTGCCGCAGGCGCGGGAAGCGCGACGCGAGGGCCAGGAGCACCAGGAGGAGCAGCGGGAGCGCCTGGAGCGCGTGCATGCCGACGAAGTGCGGTATCCGCAGGTCGCCACCGGTCGCGGACCAGCCGGTGAGCGGCATCGTGGGTCCGCCGTCCGGAACGCCCACGCTGTGCGCGCCGATCACCCGGGCCACGCCCCGCTCGGCGGCGGCCGTCTGCTCGGGGGTGGGCATCACCATCAGGAAGCCGAGCCCCGCGCCGACCAGGGCGAGCACCGCGCCGAGCCGGACCGCCCAGGCGGCGGCGCGGTCGATCGCCGACGACCGGAACAGCAGCACGGCGATGACCAGGGCTCCGAGCCACAGCACGGCCACGGTCGCGCCCATGGCGTCGAACAGCGCGCGGTCGAAGGGGGTCTCGTTGTTGAAGTGGCTGCGCTTCCCCCGGACGACCTGGAGGACGATGATCGCCATCTCGATCGCCGAGGTCGCGGCGACCACCGTCCCGGCCCACCAGCCCGTGCGGCGTCCCCGGGTGAGCAGCGACAGCATCCACGCGAGCGTCGCGCAGTAGAGGGCGAACGAGACCGAGAACTTCAGCGGCTTGAACCAGATCGGAACGCCGTCCAGGAGCCGGTCGTCGGCCGCCGTGCCCACGGCCGAGACGACCGCGAGGACGGACATGGCGGCGGCGAAGAGCATCAGCGGCCGGTGCCAGGCGAGTGCCCGACGTGCCAAGGACATGAGGACCCCCAGGAAGAGAATGGAAAGTAGCACTATCCACTATCTGATAGTGAAACTATCTATCATGGGGAGTCGCTGTGCAAGGGCGCTCCGCGTGGGGCGCGAGAAGGGAACCGACCGTGCGCATCGGCGAGCTGAGCCGCAGGACCGGAGTGTCCGTACCGACGATCAAGTTCTACGTACGGGAGGGGCTGCTTCCGCCCGGCCGGCTCTCCAGCCCCAACCAGGCGCACTACGACGAGGGGCACGAGCGCAGGCTGCGTCTGATCCGCACCCTGATCGGCGTCGGCGGTCTCTCCGTGGCGGCCGTGGCGGACGTGCTCGCGGCGATCGACGACCCGTCGCAACCGGTGCACAAGGTGCTCGGGGTGGCGTCCACGAGCATCGCGGGACAGGGGACGGACGACGGCGGGGCCGGCGGGAAGGCCCGGAGCGGTGCGGGGGACGGCAGCGGGGACGGCAGTGGGGACGGCACCGACGGCAGCGGGAACGGGGAGAGGACGGCGGCGGTCCGGGCGGAGGTCGAGGCCCTCCTCGCCAGGCGCGGCTGGCGGGTCTCCCCGCACTACCCCGCCGTCGACTCGCTCGTCACCGCCGTCGCCGCGATGGAGCGTCTCGGGCACGGGGATCTCGTCCGGCTCCTGGACGCCTACGCCGACGCCGTGGAGATCATCGCCCGGGCGGACGTGGAGTACGTCGCCGAACGGGCGGACCGGGACGGGCTGGTGGAGACCGTGGTCGTCGGCACGCTCCTCGGCGACAAGATCATCGCCGCCCTGCGGCGCATCGCCCAGGTGGACGCCTCCGCCCGCCGCTTCGGCGACTGAGACGACGGAGACGACGGAGACGTCGGAGCCGACCGGGATGTCGGAGCCGACGGAGACACAGGAGCCGACGGAGCCGCCGCCGGCTCCGTCGGCCGGGAGGGAGCGGACGGGCCGGGCGAGGGGGTCCGACCCCGCTCGCCGGGCCCCGTCCGCGCGGCCTCAGCCGCGCGGCACCCGCACCACGCCCTCCTGCACCACCGTGATGGCCAGCCGCCCGTCGGCGGTGAAGATCCGGCCGCGCCCCAGCCCGCGGCCGGCCTGGGAGGTGGGGCTCTCCTGGTCGTACAGCAGCCACTCGTCCACGCGGAAGGGGCGGTGGAACCACATCGCGTGGTCCAGGCTCGCGCCCACCACGTCCCCGACCGTCCAGCCGCCGCGGCCGTGGGCGAGGAGGACGGGTTCGAGCAGGCTCATGTCGGAGATGTAGGTCGCCAGGCACAGGTGGAGCATGGGCCGGTCGAGGTCGCCGTCCAGCTTGCCGTTGGTGCGGAACCAGATCCGCGAGCGCGGCTCGCGCGGCCGGCCGGCCGTCAGGTACGGCGGGTCGTCGACGTACCGCAGGTCGACCGGTGCCCGCGCCTCGGCGAGGCGGTCGGCCACGCCCGGGTCGGCGAAGAGGTGGGCGTGGCGCGGCAGCAGCTCGGCCGCGGGCGTCAGCGTCTCCGGGTCCGGGACGTCGGGCATCGGCTCCTGGTGCTCCAGCCCCTCCTCGTGCGTCTGGAAGGACGCCGACAGGTGGAAGATCGGCTGCCCGTGCTGGACGGCGACGACGCGGCGGGTGGTGAAGGACCGCCCGTCGCGGATGCGGTCCACCGTGTAGACGATGGGCGCCTCCGGGTCGCCGGGGCGCAGGAAGTACGCGTGCAGCGAGTGGGCGAGCCGGTCCTCGGGGACCGTGCGGGAGGCCGCGACGAGCGCCTGCGCGGCGACCTGTCCGCCGAAGACCCGGGGGACGACGGCGGAGCGGCTCTCGCCGCGGAAGATGTCGCGGTCCACCCGCTCCAGGTCGAGCAGGGCGAGCAGGGCGTGCAGGGGCGCCCGGCCGGCGCCCCCGCCGCTTCCGACGGTGTTCACGGTGGTGCGGTCCTTCGCGCGGTCCCGCCTCACAGGCCCATCGACTTGGCGATGATGGACCGCATCACCTCGCTGGTGCCGCCGTAGATGCGGGTGACGCGGGTGTCGGCGTAGAGGCGGGAGATCGGGTACTCCCGCATGTAGCCGTAACCGCCGTGCAGCTGGAGGCACTTGTCGATGACCTTCGCCGCCGTCTCGGTGGTGAACAGCTTGACGGAGGCGGCGTCGGCGGGGGTCAGCTCGCCGGCGTCCAGGGCCTCCAGCGCCCGGTCCACGACCGCCTGCATGGCGTCCACGTCCGACCGGCAGTCGGCGAGGACGAACTTGGTGTTCTGGAAGGAGGCGACCGGCTTGCCGAAGACCGTGCGGTCCTTGACGTACTCGTGGGCGAAGCGGACGGCCGCCGCGGCCTGGGCGTAGGCGCCTATCGCGATCCCCAGGCGCTCCTGCGGGAGGTTGTGGGTGAGGTAGGAGAACGCCTGGCCCTCCTCGCCGAGGAGGTCCTCGACGGGGACCTTGACGTCGGTGAAGGACAGCTCGGCGGTGTCGGAGGACTTCAGGCCCAGCTTGTCGAGGTTGCGGCCGACGGCGTAGCCCTCGCTCTTGGTGTCGACCACGAGGATGGAGATGCCCGAGCGCCGGTCCTCCGGGGAGGGCGGTGCGGTGCGGCAGCAGACCAGGACGCGGTCGGCCTGCACGCCGCCGGTGATGAAGGTCTTGGCGCCGTTGAGGATGTAGTGCGTGCCGTCCTCCGACAGCTTCGCGGTGGTCTTCATCCCGGCCAGGTCCGAGCCGGTGCCGGGCTCGGTCATGGCGATGGCGGTCATCATCTCGCCGGTGACGAAGGGCGGCAGCCAGCGGCGCTTCTGCTCCTCGGTGGCGTACTTCAGCAGGTAGGGCAGGCACAGCGCGGTGTGGACGCCGGAGCCGCCGAAGCTGACGCCGGCGCGGGCGGTCTCCTCGGAGATGATGGCGTTGTACTTGAAGCTGGTCTCGCCGGCGCCGCCGTACTCCTCGGGCACCTCGATCCCGAAGACGCCCAGCTCCCCGAGCTTCAGGTAGAAGTCGCGGGGGACGTACCCCTGCTTCTCCCACTCGTCGTAGTGGGGGACGACCTCGGCGGCGATGAAGTCGCGGATGGTCTCGCGGAACGCCTCGTGGTCCTCGTTGAACACCGTGCGACGCACGTCTCGCCTCCTGGAGCCGGAAAACTAAGCGCTTGCTCAGCGCAAGTTACCCAAGGGTCGGTTCGACTGTCCAGAGGGGTTCGACCGGAGGTTCGCGCGTGTGCGCGACGTCATGCGCCCGCGGTGCCGCGGGCGCCGTCCGCGCCGTCCGCGCCGTCCGCGTCCGCGCCGCCCCGGCCCTCGGCGGCGGCGAAGGCGCCGCGGGCCAGCCGGTGGAGGAGGGCGGCCGTCGTCGCGCGGTCCGGGAGGGCCGAGGGACGGCTGAGGTGGGGCGTGGAGTTGAGGAGGCCGAACACGGCGTGGACCGAGGCGCGGGCCTCCTTCTCCGGCAGCCCCGGATGGACCTCGCGGACCACCCCCACCCACAGCTCCACGTACTGGCGCTGGAGCTGCCGCACCAGCTTGCGGTCGCTGTCGCGCAGCCGGTCCAGCTCGCGGTCGTGGAGGGTGATCAGGGCCCGGTCGTCGAGGGCGAAGTCGATGTGGCGGTCGATGAGCGCGTCCAGGGTGGCGCCCGGCGCGAGTCCGGCCTCGGCGGACTCCGCCAGACACCTGCGCCCGCCCGTGTACAGCCGCTCGCTGATGCCGACCAGCAGCTCCGCGAGCATCGCGTCCTTGCCCGGGAAGTGGCGGTAGAGCCCGGGACCGCTGATGCCGACCGCCGCGCCTATCTCGTCCACGCCGACGCCGTGGAAGCCGCGCTCGGCGAAGAGGCGGGCGGCCTCGCCGAGGATCTGCTCGCGGCGGGTGGGGGCGTCGGTCCTGGAGCTCATGGGGGAATTGTAGACAGCCGGGTTAGCGGGCGTTAACCTGGTGACGAGGTTAACGCTCACTAACCGAGCAAGGAGGCTCGAAGGGCATGCAGCAGGCACCGCCGCTGGTCAGCGCAGTCGATCCGACCTCCGAGGCCGCCCGGGCGAACGAGGCCGCGCACCGCGAGCTGGCCGCCCGGCTGCGGGAGAAGCTCGCCGCGGCCCGGCTGGGCGGCGGCGAGCGGGCCCGGGCACGGCACGTCGCGCGCGGCAAGCTCCTGCCGCGCGACCGCGTGGACGCCCTGCTGGATCCGGGCTCGCCCTTCCTGGAGCTGGCGCCGCTCGCGGCGGACGGGATGTACGACGGGCAGGCCCCGGCCGCGGGCGTGATCGCCGGCATCGGACGGGTGTCGGGGCGCGAGGTGGTGATCGTCGCCAACGACGCCACCGTCAAGGGCGGCACGTACTACCCGATGACGGTCAAGAAACACCTGCGGGCCCAGGAAGTGGCCCTGGAGAACCGGCTGCCGTGCGTGTACCTGGTGGACTCGGGCGGCGCCTTCCTGCCGATGCAGGACGAGGTCTTCCCCGACCGGGAGCACTTCGGGCGGATCTTCTACAACCAGGCGCGGATGTCCGGCGCCGGCATCCCGCAGATAGCGGCGGTGCTGGGCTCGTGCACGGCGGGCGGGGCGTACGTGCCCGCGATGAGCGACGAGGCCGTGATCGTGCGCGGCCAGGGCACGATCTTCCTGGGCGGGCCGCCGCTGGTGAAGGCCGCCACCGGCGAGGTCGTCACGGCCGAGGAGCTGGGCGGCGGCGAGGTCCACTCCCGCACCTCCGGGGTGACCGACCACCTCGCCGAGGACGACGCCCACGCCCTGCGGATCGTGCGGCAGATCGTCTCCACCCTCCCCCGGCGCGGGCCGATGCCCTGGCCGGTGAGGCCGGTGGAGGAGCCGACGGTCGATCCGGCCGGGCTCTACGCCGCGGTTCCGGTGGACTCGCGCACCCCCTACGACGTGCGCGAGGTCATCGCCCGCATCGTGGACGGCTCGCGGTTCGCGGAGTTCAAGGCCGAGTACGGCACGACGCTGGTGACGGGCTTCGCCCACATCCACGGCCACCCGGTCGGGATCGTCGCCAACAACGGCATCCTGTTCTCCGAGTCCGCCCAGAAGGGCGCCCACTTCGTCGAGCTGTGCGACCAGCGCGGCATACCGCTGCTGTTCCTGCAGAACATCTCGGGCTTCATGGTGGGTCGTCAGTACGAGGCGGGCGGCATCGCCAAGCACGGCGCCAAGATGGTGACGGCCGTGGCGTGCACCCGCGTGCCCAAGCTGACCGTGGTGGTCGGCGGCTCCTACGGCGCGGGCAACTACTCGATGTGCGGTCGGGCCTACTCGCCCCGCTTCCTGTGGATGTGGCCCAACGCGAAGATCTCGGTGATGGGCGGCGAGCAGGCCGCCTCGGTGCTCGCCACCGTCAAGCGCGACCAGTTGGAGGCGCGCGGCGAGGAGTGGAGCGCCGAGGAGGAAGAGGCGTTCAAGGCCCCGATCCGCGAGCAGTACGAGACCCAGGGCAACGCCTACTACGCGACCGCGCGCCTGTGGGACGACGGCGTGATCGACCCGTTGGAGACCCGCACGGTGCTGGGCCTGGCGCTGACCGCCTGTGCCAACGCGCCGCTGCCCGAGAAGGATCCCGCGGCGCCCGGCTACGGCGTCTTCCGGATGTGAGGGGGATGCGTTCGATGTCCGACACAGTGTCCAGCAAGGCGGCCACCATGGCGTTCGACACGGTGCTGGTCGCCAACCGCGGCGAGATCGCCGTCCGCGTCATCCGTACACTGCGCCGGCTGGGCGTGCGCTCCGTCGCCGTCTTCAGCGACGCGGACGCCGGCGCCCGGCACGTGCGGGAGGCGGACACCGCGGTGCGGATCGGCCCGGCGCCCGCCGCCGAGAGCTACCTGTCGATCGAGCGGCTGCTGGAGGCGGCGCGGCGGACGGGCGCGCAGGCCGTCCACCCCGGCTACGGATTCCTCGCCGAGAACGCCGCCTTCGCCCGTGCGGTGGAGGAGGCCGGGCTGGTCTTCGTCGGCCCGCCCGCGGACGCCATCGCGCTGATGGGCGACAAGATCCGCGCCAAGGAGACGGTGCGGGCGGCCGGGGTGCCGGTGGTGCCCGGCAGCAGCGGCAGCGGGCTGACCGACGCCGAACTGGCCGCCGCCGCACGGGAGATCGGCATGCCGGTGCTGCTCAAGCCCTCGGCGGGCGGCGGCGGCAAGGGCATGCGGCTGGTGCGCGACGAGGCGCTGCTCGCCGACGAGATCGCCGCCGCGCGGCGCGAGGCCCGCGGCGCCTTCGGCGACGACACCCTGCTGGTGGAGCGGTGGATCGACCGGCCCCGGCACATCGAGATCCAGGTGCTCGCCGACGGCCACGGGAACGTGGTGCACCTGGGCGAGCGCGAGTGCAGCCTCCAGCGCCGCCACCAGAAGATCGTCGAGGAGGCCCCCAGCCCGCTGCTGGACCCGGCCACCCGCGCGGCGATGGGCGAGGCCGCGGTGCGCGCCGCCCGCTCCTGCGGCTACCGGGGCGCGGGCACGGTGGAGTTCATCGTCCCCGGCGGCGACCCGGAGTCCTACTGCTTCATGGAGATGAACACCCGTCTCCAGGTCGAGCACCCGGTGACGGAGCTGATCACCGGCCTGGACCTGGTGGAGTGGCAGCTTCGGGTCGCGGCCGGCGAACCCCTGTCCTTCGGCCAGGACGACATCGTCCTCGACGGCCACGCGGTCGAGGCCCGGATCTGCGCGGAGAGCGCGCGCTCCACGGGCGGCAGGGTGGACTTCCTGCCCTCCGCGGGCACGGTGCACCTGCTCTCCGAGCCGGCGGGCGAGGGCGTCCGGGTGGACTCCGGGCTCGCGCGGGGCACCGAGGTGGGCACCGTCTACGACCCGATGCTCGCCAAGGTGATCGCCCACGGCCCGGACCGGGCCTCCGCGCTGCGGCGGCTGCGCTCGGCGCTGGCGGAGACGGCGATCCTGGGGGTGGAGACCAACACCGCCTTCCTGCGGGCCCTGTTGGCGCACCCGGCCGTGGTCTCCGGGGAGTTGGACACCGGGCTGGTCGACCGCGACGCGGCCTCGCTGCTGCCGTCGGAGGTCCCCGAGGAGGTGTACGCGGCGGCGGCGCTGCTGCGCCACGCCGATCTGGAGCCGGAGGTCTCCCCCGCCGGCTGGACCGACCCGTTCTCCGCGCCGACCGGTTGGCGGCTGGGCGGCGAACCCGCCTGGACGGTCCACCACCTGCGGATACCGGGCCGTGAGCCGGTGGCCGTACGGGTGCGCGGCCACGTCGGTGACGCCGAGGTCCGCGTCGGGGACGCCCGATCGGTCCGGGCCGCGCTGCGCGTCGACGCGCCCGACCGGGCGCTGCTGGAGTGGGACGGGGTCACCCACGTCTTCGCCCATGCCCACGCCGACGGCAGTCGGTGGCTGGGCCGTGACGGGGTCGGCTGGCACCTCGCCGACCACGACCCGGTCGAGGCCGCCCTGCGCGGCGGGGCCGGGGCGCACGGCGCCGACACGCTGACCGCGCCGATGCCGGGCACGGTCACCGTCGTCAAGGCGTCCGTCGGCGACGTGGTCACCGCCGGTCAGAGCCTGCTGGTGGTGGAGGCGATGAAGATGGAGCACGTCATCGCCGCCCCCTACGACGGCACCGTCGTCGAGTTGGACGTCACCCCCGGCAGCACGGTCGCCATGGACCAGGTGCTCGCCGTCGTCGAGCCCAAGGAGCCCCGGGTGCCCGGCGAGTCGACCGAGGAGGCCGCGCGATGACCGAGGGACTGCCCATGGCCTTCCCGGCCGAGGGGCTTCCGGCCCGTGTCCGCATCCACGAGGTGGGGCCGCGCGACGGCCTGCAGAACGAACAGGCCGTCGTGCCCGTCGAGGTGAAGGCGGAGTTCGTCCGCCGGCTCGCCGACGCCGGGTTGCGCACCATCGAGGCGACCAGCTTCGTCCACCCCCGGTGGGTGCCCCAACTCGCCGACGCCGAGCGGCTGTTCCCGTCCGTGGCCGACCTCGCCGACCGCGCGGGGGACGCGGCCGTACGGCTCCCCGTCCTCGTCCCCAACGAACGCGGCCTGGACCGGGCCCTGGCCCTCGGCGCCCGTGAGATCGCCGTCTTCGGCAGCGCCACCGAGTCCTTCGCCAAGGCGAACCTCAACCGCACCGTCGACGAGGCCCTGGCGATGTTCGAGCCGGTGGTGGCCCGCGCCAAGGAGGCGGGCGCCGGGGTGCGCGGCTACCTGTCGATGTGCTTCGGCGACCCGTGGGAGGGCCCGGTGCCCGTCGACCAGGTGGTCGGCGTCTGCCGCCGCCTGCTCGACCTCGGCTGCGACGAGCTCAGCCTGGGCGACACCATCGGCGTGGCCACTCCCGGCCACGTCACCGCCCTGTTGACCGCGCTGAACGAGGCCGGTGTGCCCACCGACCGCCTCGCCGTCCACTTCCACGACACCTACGGCCAGGCGCTGGCCAACACCCTCGCCGCCCTGCGGCACGGCGTCACCACCGTGGACTCCTCCGCGGGCGGCCTCGGCGGCTGCCCGTACGCCAAGAGCGCCACCGGCAACCTCGCCACCGAGGACCTCGTGTGGATGTTGCACGGTCTCGGCATCGACACCGGGGTCGACCTCGACCGTCTCACCGCCACCAGCGTGTGGATGGCCGACCGGCTGGGCCGCCCGAGCCCCTCCCGCACGGTCCGCGCCCTGGCCCCCCGGATCGCCACCGCCTCCCAGGACTCCCTCGACTCCCACAAGGAGCAGTGAAGCCATGTCCCTTGACCACCGTCTCTCCCCCGAGCACGAGGAACTGCGCCGCACCGTCGAGGAGTTCGCCCACGACGTCGTCGCGCCGAAGATCGGGGAGTTCTACGAGAACCACGAGTTCCCCTACGAGATCGTCCGCGAGATGGGCCGCATGGGCCTGTTCGGCCTGCCCTTCCCCGAGGAGTACGGCGGCATGGGCGGCGACTACCTCGCCCTGTGCCTGGCCCTGGAGGAGCTGGCCCGGGTGGACTCCTCCATCGCCATCACCCTGGAGGCCGCCGTCTCGCTGGGCGCCATGCCGATTTACCGCTTCGGCACCGAGGAGCAGAAGCGCGAGTGGCTGCCGAAGCTGTGCTCGGGCGAGATGCTCGGCGCGTTCGGCCTGACCGAGCCGGAGTGCGGCTCGGACGCGGGCGGCACCCGCACCACCGCCGTCCGCGACGGCGACGAGTGGGTGATCAACGGCACCAAGTGCTTCATCACCAACTCCGGCACCGACATCACCGGCCTGGTCACGGTCACCGCCGTCACCGGCCGCAAGCCCGACGGCCGCCCGGAGATCTCCTCGATCATCGTCCCCTCGGGCACCCCGGGCTTCACCGTCGCCGCCCCCTACTCCAAGGTCGGCTGGAACGCCTCGGACACCCGCGAGCTGTCCTTCTCCGACGTCCGGGTCCCGGTCTCCAACCTGCTGGGCGAGGAGGGCCGGGGCTACGCCCAGTTCCTGCGCATCCTGGACGAGGGCCGCATCGCCATCTCGGCCCTGGCCACCGGTCTGGCCCAGGGCTGTGTGGACGAGTCGATCGCCTACGCGGGCACCCGCCACGCCTTCGGCCGCCCGATCGGCGCCAACCAGGCCATCCAGTTCAAGATCGCCGACATGGAGATGCGCGCCCACACCGCCCGTCTGGCCTGGCGCGACGCGGCGGCCCGCCTGCTGGCGGGCGAGCCGTTCAAGAAGGAGGCGGCCATCGCCAAGCTGTACTCCTCCGAGATCGCGGTGGACAACGCCCGCGAGGCCACCCAGATCCACGGAGGCTACGGCTTCATGAACGAGTACCCGGTGGCCCGGATGTGGCGGGACTCCAAGATCCTGGAAATCGGCGAGGGCACCAGCGAGGTCCAGCGCATGCTGATCGCCCGGGAGCTGGGCGTCGCCTCCTGAGGCGGCACACCGCGCACCGTGCGGACGGCCGCCCCTCCCCGGCGGGCGGCCGTCCGCGGGCGTCCGCGCGGGGCCCGGTCAGTCGGAGGACAGCGGCTGCTCGGCCCAGATGACCTTTCCGGTCCCGGTGTACCGGGTGCCCCAGCGTTCGGAGAGCTGGGCCACCAGGAACAACCCCCGTCCGCCCTCGTCCGTCGTCGCCGCCCGGCGCAGGTGCGGCGAGGTGCTGCTCGTGTCGGAGACCTCGCAGATCAGGCTGCGCTCCAGCCTCAGCAGCCTGACCCGCACCGGGCCGGTGGCGTGCCGGATGGCATTGGTGACCAGCTCGCTGAGGATCAGTTCGGTGGTGAACTCCAGCTCCTCCAGTCCCCAGTCGGCCAGCCGCCGTGAGACCTCGCCGCGGACGGCGGAGACCGCGGCGGGGTCGGAGGGCACCTCCCACCCCGCGACCCGGTCGGGCCCCAGGGCCCTGGTGCGGGCGACGAGCAGGGCGACGTCGTCGCGCGGTCGCTCGGTCAGCAGCGCGTCGGTCACCTCGTCGCAGGTCTCCTCCGGCGAGTCGCCCGCGTGGGCCAGTGCCTCCCGCAGGAGGGCCAGGCCGACGTCGATGTCGCGTCCCCGGTCCTCGATGAGCCCGTCGGTGTACAGCACCAGCCTGCTGCCCTCGGCCAGTTCGATCTCGGCGGTCTCGTAGGGCGGCCCGCCCAGGCCGAGGGGCGCTCCGACGGGGATGTCGAGGAACTCGACGGTGCCGTCGGGGTGGACGAGCGCGGGCGGGGGATGCCCGGCGCGGGCCACGACGCACTTCCGGGAGGCCGGGTCGTAGATCGCGTACAGACAGGTCGCGCCCATCATCGCGTTCGTGCCGTCCGGCATCCCGTCGCCTTCCCCGTCCCGGTCGCTCCGGTCCACCAGCTCGTCGAGGTGCCAGATGATCTCGTCGGGCGGCAGGTCCAGGGCGGAGAAGTTGTGGACGGCGGTGCGCAGCCGCCCCATGGTGGCGGCCGCGTGCAGGCCGTGGCCGACCACGTCGCCGACCACCAGCGCGACGCGGGCCCCGGACAGCGGGATCACGTCGAACCAGTCCCCGCCCACCCCCGACTGGGCGGGCAGGTAGCGGTGGGCGATCTCCAGCGCCTCCTGCCCGGGCAGGGCGCGGGGCAGCAGGCTGCGCTGCAGAGCGGCGGCCATGGTGTGCTCGCGGGTGTAGCGGCGGGCGTTGTCGATGGCCGCCGCGGCGCGGGCCACCAGCTCCTCGCCCAGCGACAGGTCGTCGTCGTCGAAGGACCCGTGCTCCTTCGCACGCCAGAAGTTGACCACGCCCAGGACGATGCCGCGCGCGTGCAGCGGGACCGTGATGAGCGAGTGGACCCCTTCCTCGACGATCCGTCGCGCTCGCTCGGGGTCCTGTGCCTGCCAGCCGTGCGCGGTGGCCAGGTCGGCCTCCAGGAACGCCCGGCCGGCCCGGTAGCCCCGCGCCTGGGGCGTGGACGGCAGGAAGGTGATCAGTTCGCCCGTCGAATAGAAGGACGGGATCTCCCGGATGCCGTGGGCGGCCACCCGGCGCATGTTCACGACGCCGCCCGTGGGCTCCTCGCCGCGCAGCACGGCGTCGGCCAGGTCGACGGTGACGAAGTCGGCGAACCGGGGCACCACGGCCTCCGCCAGCTCCTCGGCCGTGCGCACCATGTCCAGCGTGGTGCCGATGCCCGTGCCCGCGTCGTACAGCAGCTTCAGCCTGCGGCGCGCCTCCTCGGCGCTCTCGGAGAGCACCCGCAGCTCGGTGGAGTCCCGGAACGTCGCCACGCTGCCCGGGGGGCCTCCGAAGCGATCGGTGGGCTCGTGGTTGACGGCCAGCATCCGGTCCCCCACCTGGTGGACCTCGTCCACGGCCGCGCGTCCGGAGAAGAGCAGCCGGCCGGTGCGCGGCGGAAGACCGAGGTCGTTGACGGAACGGCCCTCGGCGTCCGGAGGCAGGTCGAGCAGCCGGCGCGCCTCGTCGTTGGCGAGGAGGAGGCGGCCGTCGGCCCCGACGATGAGCACGCCCTCCCGGACGGAGTGCAGCACGGCGTCGTGGTGCTCGTACATGCGGGTCATCTCGGCCGGCCCCAGGCCGTGGGTCTGGTGCAGCAGCCGCCTGCCGACCACCGCCGTGCCCGCCATGGACAGCAGCAGCGCCCCCGCGGACGCGCCGAAGAGCAGCGGCAACTGGTCCTGGACCCCGCTGCTGACCTTCTCGATGGTGATGCCCGCGGAGACCAGGCCCACCACCGATCCGTCGGAGTCGAAGACGGGCACCACCGCCTGCACCAGGGGGCCGATGGTCCCGACGATCTCCTCCGTGACCACCTCCCCCTCCAGCGCCGGTTCGATGGCGCCGACGAAGCGCTTGCCGATCCGGTCGGGCCTGGGGTGGGTGTAGCGGATGCCGTCCGTGTCCGTGACGACGACGAAGTCCACGCCGGAGCGCTCTCTGGCCCGTTCGGCGAGCGGCTGGAGCGTCTCGGTGGGGTTCTCGCCCGCCAGCGCCTCCGGCAGTCCGGGCGAGCTGGCGAACGCCTCGGCGACGGCGACCGACCGGTGGCGCGCCTCCTCCTTGCCGCTGTTCCGGGCCTGGATCAGCAGGGCCGCCACCGCGGCGAGGACGAGCAGGAGCACGAGCACGGCCTGGAGGACGAACACCTGGCCCGCCAGGCTGCGCACGCCCAGCAGCGAGCCGGGGTGCCGCCCCGACGACGATCGCCTTGCCCGGTGCCCGGAATCCTCGCCCCCCGTTCCCCCGCTCCCGTGCCGTTCCGACGGGCGACGGGTGCCGAGCAGACGGGACATCGAATCCCAAGATCGGCTGATAAGTCCGATCACAAGCCTATTCTTAGCACTGCCTGCCATCCGGAGGCGAGTGGCCGCCTCCGGGGCATCCCGTCGAGTACCGGCCCCACCTGGGACACCTCTCCCTTCCGAGCCCCTTGCGAGATTCGCGGAGTCACCCGTCCGGAACCCTCCGCCCGCCGCGCCACGGAGCCGGACGGACCCGCTCACGGACAAGTGAGGACAAGTCCGTTCACAGCGGAAGCCGTCGCGCTCCGCGAAGTGAAAGCGCTTCAAAAAATCATGAAACCACCTCTGGGGACGCGCGTGGAGATGGGTAAGAGAGAAAACACATACCTCTACCCAAAGTGACCGGGAGAACACGTATGGCTACTCCCATTGGCGCGAGCGCGCTCGTCACCGCGCTGAAGAAGGAGGGGCTCAGGGTCGTCGAGGTCGGCGGATGGCGGACGCACAACCGCAACCACAAGGGGCCCTGGGGGCCGGTGCACGGCGTGATGATCCATCACACCGTCACCTCCGGATCGGCGCGGACGGTCGAGATCTGCCGGAACGGCCACAGCAGCCTGCCCGGCCCGCTGTGCCACGGCGTGATCACCAAGGACGGCCGGGTGCACCTGGTGGGTCACGGTCGCGCCAACCACGCCGGCATGGGGGACGACGACGTGCTCCGCGCGGTGATCGACGAGCGCTCCCTGCCGGCGGACAACGAGGCCAACACCGACGGCAACCGCCACTTCTACGGCTTCGAGTGCGAGAACCTCGGCGACGGCAAGGACCCCTGGCCGGCCGTCCAACTGGACGCGATCGAACGCGCCGCCGCGGCCCTGTGCCGCCACCACGGCTGGAACGAGAAGTCGGTGATCGGCCACCTGGAGTGGCAGCCCGGCAAGATCGACCCCCGCGGCTTCTCCATGAACACGATGCGCTCCCGCATACGCGAGCGCCTGTCCCACGCACCCGGCTGGAACCGGAACGAGGAGGAAGACGACGTGCCGAACGTGATCGGCGAGTACCGGACCGGCGACATCCGGTTGGCCCCCCGGACGTGGACGACCCTCGACATCCAGGGCGTGGACATCGTGACCGGCGCGACGCGCTACCAGGTGATGGCCCACCTCACCGCCACGATCCCGGCGGGCTCCACGATCCAGGGCCGCTTCTACCACCTGCGGCCGGACGGCACCCGCTGGGAGTCCGGCATCATCGAGCGCATCGGCACCTCGGGCTCCACGTACGCCGACTTCCACCACTCCGGCAGCATCGCGAAGAACGAGAAGCTGCGGTTCGAGGCCGCCTACTACCCGGCCGACCCGTCCGACGACGGGCCGGCCACCATCACCACGTCCCGCCTGCGCGGCCTGTACTGGACCTGAGGCGCCGCCCCGCCCGGAGGGCGGGATTCCCGGCCCGCGCCGTCCGACCGCCCGGCGGACGGCCGGGCCCCCGCGGCCGGCGCCGGCCGCGGGNGGCCGGCGCCGGCCGGGGCCGGGCCGGCGTCGCGCGTGCGGGGTCCTCGTCCCCCGGCAGGGGCTCCGCACGCCGTGGCGGCCGAGCGCTCGCACGGCGCTCGACGCTCTACTTCCGGCCGTCCAGCACGAGCCGAACGTTCGCGAAGTGCCTGTCGAGCACCTCGCGCACACGGGTCCACGTCGCGGGGTCCTCGGCCATCCTCGTCCGCTGGTAGGCGACCTCGGCCCTGTTCCAGACCACGTCCACCCGCGACTCGCCGATGCACTCGGCGTCGGCGACGGCGATCCTCACCTCGTCCCCGCGCGGGGGCGGCTTCGGCCTGGTCTCCGGACCGCCGCCGTCCCCCAGGACCTCCGCGGAGGCGGAGAAGATGTCGGCGGGGAGGCGGTGGCCGTGCCTCCTCATGCACTCCGACCACGCCCGCTCCGCCCTCCGGACCGCCGGCTCCGCGCGGGTGGACCGGAACGAGGCCGTGTTCAGTTCGTTCCCCTCCGCCAGCGCGTCCGCGTACGTGGCGGGCGTGGCGTCGGGTCCGTCGAGGGTTCGCACGACCTCGCCGATGCAGCCGCCCTCGGGGACCTTCCTGCCCTTGTGGGTCTTCACCGCACCCGTCGCCACCTCGGCCTCCTCCGGGGAGGGCGCCCCGGGCGGCGCGGGACGCCCGCGGTCCTGTCCCGGGAACCAGTACCCGTACTCGCTCGCCCACGCCGTGTCCCGGGTGCCGTACCGGACCTGGACCAGGGTGCGGGGTCCGACATGGCGGTCGGTCCTCCCGGCGCCCCGGTCGCGTGGCGTGATCCCGAAGCGCTTCAGGCACCGGCCGAGGAGGATGGTGCGGGCCCGGTCGTCGTCCTGGACGTCCCAGTCCGTCGGGAAGTGGCCCTCCAGGGGCAGCGTCAGGCCGCGCGGCACGGACGGCCCCGTCGACTCGGCGGCGGGCTGCGCGGCGGAGGGGCGGGCCGAGGGCGAGGACCGCGTCGGACCACCGGATTCGACGGCGGCGCAGGCCGTGGCGGCGGCGACCACCGCCACCGCCACGGCCGCACGCGCACAGGCGCCGATCACCACGATTTGAACGACTTCCCCGACGCGTTCTCGTTCTTCAGGTAGTCGGGGAGGTTGCGGTGGTCGCCGGGGGCGTACCAGGCCCGGTCGCCCTTCCAGTCGCTGTTGTAGAAGACGCCGAACGTGTAGTGGCCGGAGGCGTTCCCCACGGACGCCGCGTTGTTCTTCACCGGCTGCCCGCCGCCCGGAAGCCCCGGCGGGAACGTGTATCCGGCGTAGTCCCGGATCGTCGACGACGTGTCCTGACGGTGGAAGTTCGCCCCCACGTGCCCGGAGTTGTAGTACAGGCAGTGCCAGCCGTAGGCACACAGGTTGTTCGCGTCGGCCGCGCGCGTGGTGAGCGTCCCGGACGGCGCGTAGTAGGTGGTGCCGTCGATGACGACGGGCTCGGTCTCGATCGATGCGCCGGGCCGGGTGTCGAGCCCCAGCGCGGCCTCCCGCGCGTCCTTCTCCGCCTTGTGGCGCAGGTGTTCGGGGTCGAGCTTTCCGTCGGCCCTGTCGCGCTGGTACTGCACCTCTTCCGACACCGGAACGGGGTCGGGGTCCGCGAAGGCGGTGGTGGGCGCGGTCAACACGACGGCGCCGGCAACGGCGGCGACGGCCGCGGCACGTGCGGATAACACAGGTGGTCCCCCTTCGAGTCGATGGTCGTACCGCGCCACTCTTTCAGTCGAACACGTGTGCGCGCAGGCGCGACGCACGTGACGCCGGTCACACCGGGACGCCTCCGTACACGAGTGCGCGGTCTCCCGACGAGGACGGCGGACGGACGCCCCGTCGACACGCCCCGCGCGCCCGGTCCCCCTGCCCGACTCGCCGCCCTCATCCGTGAGTTGCCCGGGTCCGCGGGCTGAGAGAATCGGCCCATGGCGGAGATTCTCCAGCGGTCGGGGACCTGGACGTTCGACGGCGACACCGTGCGCATCGTGCCCGGACACCACAAGAGCGTGCACAAGCTGCGGCGGCTGCTCGGCGAGTTGGCGGTTCCGCTGACGGCGGTGGCCGGGATCTCGTACGAGCCGGGGCGCAAGAGCGGGTGGCTGCGGTTGCGGCTGCGGCACGGGGCCGATCCGCTCATCCAGGCCGCGGGCGGGCGGCTGCCCGACGCGGCCGACCCGTACCGCCTGGAGGTGGAGCCGGACCGCTCGGGGGTCGCCGAGTACTTCGTGGACGAGGTCCGCAACGCCCTGCTGCTGGAGCGAATACCCACCGAGGAGTCCTGCGACCGCTACCTGCTGCCCGGTCCGTCGGTGCCGCTGTCGGTGCAGGGCACCGACGGCACGGCGTCCTTCGACGGGGAGCGCGTCCAGCTCGACTGGAACTGGGTGGCCGAGAGCAGCAAGACCTCCGGCGGCCCCCGCACGTTCGCGCTGCACGAGCTGGAGGGCGTGGAGTGGTCCCCGGCGGTCGGCCTGGAGAACGGCTACCTGCGGTTCCGCCCCAAGGGGGCGCACCACGTCCTCAAGCCCGACCACGATCCCAACTGCCTGGTGCTGTGGGGGGTGCGGCAGGCGAAGGACGTCAGCTCGGTGCTGGTGGCCGCCGCCGTCACCGCCCGTCTGCCGCACCCCTCGGCCGCCTCGGCCGCCTCCGGGGCCGCCGAGGGCCTGCCGGCCGGCGAGGGCGCCCCGCCCGCGCTCACCACGGGCACGGCGGAGGCCCCGGCCGCCTCGGACGCGGACCACGACGTCCTGCTGCGGCGGCTGCGCGAGTTGGGCGAGCTGCACCGGGACGGGGTCCTCACCGACGAGGAGTTCGCCGCGGCCAAGCAGGCGGTGCTGCGCCGGTTCTGACGGCGGGCCGGAAGGACGGCGGGGAGGAACGGCGGAGGCCGGTGGGACGGCGCGCGGCGCGCCGTCCCACCGGCGTCCGGGTCAGTCCGTCCAGGGGACCTGCGGCGAGCGCCAGTAGTCGATGCCCATCAGCTCCCAGCGCGGTCCCTGCGCGGCCAGCCGGGTGCGGTAGTCCTCCCAGTCGTGGGCGGACGCCTGCGACCAGCCGAGTTCGGCGATGCCCGGCAGCCGGGGGAAGGCCATGAACTCGATGTGGTCGCTGTTCTCGAGGGTCTCCGTCCACAGCGGCGCCTCCACGCCGAGCACCGCGTCCTCCGGCACGCCCTCGAGGTAGGCGCCCGGGTCCCAGTCGTAGGACTGCCGCACCTCGACGTGGCCCGCCCAGCTCAGCCCCAGCGGCGTGTTCGGGTCGTACTTCATGTCCAGGTACGAGCGGTTGGCCGGGGAGAGGATCAGCCGGGTGCCGTTCCGTGCCGCCTTCGCGACCTCCTCGTCCGTGCCGGTGGTCCCCCAGTACTGCGCGACCGCGCCCTCGGCGGGCTCGGCGCCGGTGAGCTGGTGCCAGCCGACGACGGTCTTGCCGTACTTCGCCACGATGCGCTGCGCGCGTTCCATGAAGCGGGCGTAGTCCTCCTCGCTGGTCCGGTGCGCCTCGTCGCCGCCGATGTGGAGGTACCGCCCCGGGGTCAGCTCGGCGATCTCGCGGACCACGTCGTCCACGAAGTCGTAGGTGGTCTCCAGCGGTACGCACAGGGAGCTGAAGCCGACCTCGATGCCGGTGTAGAGCGGGGGCGCGACGCCGTCGCAGTTGAGCTCCGCGTAGGAGGCGAGGGCCGCGTTGGTGTGGCCGGGCATGTCGATCTCGGGCACGACGGTCATGTGCCGGGCGGCGGCGTGGCGGACGATCTCGCGGTAGTCGTCCTTGGTGTAGTGGCCGCCGGGGCCGCCGCCGACCTCGGTGCTGCCGCCGTGGGTGGCCAGGCGCGGCCAGGAGTCGATGGCGATGCGCCAGCCCTGGTCGTCGGTGAGGTGGAGGTGGAGGGTGTTGATCTTGTAGAGGGCGAGCTGGTCGATGTAGCGCTTGACCTGCTCGACCGTGAAGAAGTGCCGGGCCACGTCGAGCATCGCGCTGCGGTACGCGTAGCGCGGGACGTCCGTGACGGTGCCGCCGGCCACCCGCCAGGGACCGGACTGCTTCCGGCGCGCCTCGACCTTCGCGGGCAGCAGTTGCCGCAGCGTCTGCACGCCGTGGAAGAGGCCGGACGCCGTGCGGGCGCGGATCTCCACCGAGCGCGGCGAGACGTCCAACCGGTAGCCCTCCTCCCCCAGTTCCCTCGGCCCGCCGAGGCCGAGCCGGATGCCGTCGGGGCCGGGTCGGGTGGTCACCGGCAGCGGGTGGCCGGTGGAGGGGCGCAGCAGTTCGGCCAGGTACGAGCCGACCCGGCGCGCCTCGGCGGAGCCGGCGGGCACCCGGATGACGGTCCGCTCGCCGATCGTGTACGGGGCCCCGCCCGGCCGTACGGACGTGGGGGCGGGGATCACCTCGTCCAGCGGTCGGGGGCCGGCGGCGGCCGGTGCGGCGGGCTCGCCGGCCGTCGCGGTCCCCTGCGGGACGGTGGCGAGGAGGGCGGCGCAGAGCAGCAGGATCGGGAGGCGGAGTCGTCTCACGGGCGGTCCCTTCGGGCCGGAGCGGGAGCAGGGCGTGTACGTGGAGCGACCGTTCGGTGACATGGGTATCGCGCGTCCCGCCGCCGGTCAAGGTATAGACCACTTTCCGATCAACCTCGCCACCCTTTCGCCTCGACCCTGCCCGATATCGGGCAGATTTCTTGCGAAAGGATCTCCGGGACCGCAGTATCAACGGGTGCTCGAACGCCTCGCACCCCACGAAGACCTCATCGACCACCTCGTCCGCTCCACGCCGCTCCAGCGGGGCGAGGCGGTCCGCGTGGTCCTCGACGTCCTGGCGTACTTCGACGAGACGGTCGAGGAGTTCGTGCGCCGACGCCACCGCGAGTTGCAGTCCCGGGGGCTGACGAACCCGGAGATCTTCGAGCGGATCGCGGCCGAGCTGCCGCACCGCGCGGTGGCACCGCCCGACCTCTCCCTGCGGCAGCTGCGCCGCATCGTCTACGGCTGAGCCGCGGGACGGAGCGGAGGACGGCACGGCGGAGGCCACGCGGAGGCCGCCGCGCGGCGTCCGTCACCCAGCGGCGCCGTACAGCGGCGCCCACGCGGAGGCAGTCACACAGCGACCAGCGACAGAACGACAGAACCGGAGGACCCCGTATGTGCGGAATCGTGGGATACATCGGGAAACGCGACGTCACCCCCCTCCTGCTGGAGGGCCTC
Organism: Streptomyces macrosporus; assembly: GCF_039533145.1. NCBI lineage: Bacteria > Bacillati > Actinomycetota > Actinomycetes > Kitasatosporales > Streptomycetaceae > Streptomyces > Streptomyces macrosporus. The sequence goes on along the minus strand of NZ_BAAASZ010000012.1, from coordinate 102,704 downwards.
CAGCGCCTGGAGTACCGGGGCTACGACTCCGTCGGAGTCGCCATCCTGGGCACCGGCCCCGGACGGGCGGGGGGACTGCGGACGGTGAAGGCCAAGGGCCGCGTCCGCGACCTGCGCGACCGCGTTCCCGAGCGCTTCACGGGCACCACCGGCATCGCCCACACCCGCTGGGCCACCCACGGCGTCCCGAGCGACGAGAACGCCCACCCGCACCAGGACGCGAGCGGACGGGTCGCGGTCGTCCACAACGGCATCTTCGACAACGCCGGCGAGCTGCGCGCGAAGCTGGCCGCCGAGGGCGTGGAGTTCGCCTCCGAGACCGACACCGAGGTGCTGGCCCACCTGATCGGCCGCTCGCAGGCCCCGACGCTGGAGGAGCGGGTCCGCGAGGCGCTGGCCCACATCGAGGGCACCTACGGCGTCGCCGTCCTCCACGCCGACTTCCCCGACCGCATCGTGGTGGCCCGCAACGGCTCGCCGGTGGTGCTCGGCATCGGCGAGCACGAGATGTTCTTCGCCTCCGACGTGGCCGCGCTGGTCTCCCACACCCGCCAGGTGATCACCCTCGGCGACGGCGAGATGGCCACCCTCACGGCCGACGACTACCGCACCTACACCACCGAGGGCAGCCGCACCTCCGCCACCCCGACGACGGTGGAGTGGGAGGCCGAGTCGTACGACATGGGCGGCCACGACACCTACATGCACAAGGAGATCACCGAGCAGGTCGAGTCCGTGGACCGGGTGCTGCGCGGCCGGATCGACGACCGCTTCGCCACCGTCCGCCTCGGCGGCCTCAACATGGACGCCCGCGAGGCGCGCGGGGTGCGCCGGGTGAAGATCCTCGGCTGCGGCTCGGCGTACCACGCGGGGATGATCGGCGCGCAGCTGATCGAGGAGCTGGCCCGCGTCCCGGCCGACGCCGAGCCCGCCAGCGAGTTCCGCTACCGCAACCCGGTGGTGGACCCCGACACGCTCTACATCGCGGTCAGCCAGTCCGGCGAGACGTACGACACGCTCGCCGCCGTCCAGGAGCTCAAGCGCAAGGGCGCCCGGGTGCTGGGCGTGGTGAACGTCGTCGGCTCCGCCATCGCCCGCGAGACCGACGGCGGGGTGTACGTCCACGCCGGTCCGGAGGTGTGCGTGGTGTCCACCAAGTGCTTCACCAACACCGCCGTGGCCTTCGCGCTGCTCGCCCTCCACCTCGGCCGCGTCCGGGACCTGTCGGTGGCGGACGGCCGGCGGATCATCGAGGGCCTGCGGAGGCTGCCGGGGCAGATCGCCGAGATCCTGGGGCAGGAGGAGGCGATCGCGAAGCTGGCCGCCGAGTACGCGGACGCGACGTCGATGATGTTCGTCGGCCGGGTGCGCGGCTACCCGGTGGCGCGCGAGGCGGCCCTGAAGCTGAAGGAGGTCTCCTACATCCACGCCGAGGCGTATCCGGCCTCCGAGCTCAAGCACGGTCCCCTCGCCCTGATCGAGCCCGCGGTGCCGACCGTGGCGGTCCTGCCGGAGGACGAGCTGCTGGAGAAGAACCGCGCCACGCTGGAGGAGATCCGGGCCCGCGGCGGTCGCATCCTGGCCGTCGCGCACGCCGAGCAGGAGAAGGCCGACCACACGATCGTCGTGCCGCGCAACGAGGTCGAGCTGGACCCGATCCTGATGAGCGTCCCGCTCCAGCTGCTGGCCTACCACACGGCCCTGGTCCTGGGCCGGGACATCGACAGGCCGCGGAACCTGGCGAAGTCGGTGACGGTGGAGTAGGCCGGGAACGTGCGGGCGGCCCCCTCGTCCGTGCCACCAAACGCACGAGGGGACCGCCTCCCTCTCGCCGGCGTCGCCCATCGCGCCGGCGGGTGGGCCGCCCCACGGGACCGTCACCTCCCGCGCGGCGGCACGCTGCCCCGTATATGCCCGTCACAAGCGCACGATGCACCTCTACGCGCCGGTAGATTTGTCGATTTCCCGCTTCTCCGGGGCGAGTTGGGGCCGAGGGCGCCGTCGGGCGGGACGTTCCAGGGCGGGGTCGCGAACGATCCGGGCACGGCTCGGGCGGACGGCGCGGGCGGGGTGCGGCGCGGACGGCGCGGGGCGCCCGGAGGGCGAGGGCGGCCGCTCAGGGGATGACGATGACGGGGCGCTGCGCGCGGCGGGCGAGACGGCCCGCGACCGAGCCGAAGATCCGGCCGACGAGGCCGTGCGTGGAGCCGACGACGATGGCGTCGGCCTCGTACTCGCGGCCGACCTCCTCCAACTCGTGGCAGATGTCCCCGCCGCGCTCGACGAGGATCCAGGGCACGTCGGAGAGGTAGTCCGCGCAGGCCAGCTCCAGGCCGAGCACCTCGGTGCGGTGGTCGGGGACGTCCACGAAGACCGGCGGCTCGCAGCCGGCCCACACGGTCGTCGGCAGCCTGTTGGCCACGTGGACGATGATCAGACCGGAGTCGGAGCGCCGGGCCATGCCGACGGCGTAGGCCAGGGCGCGCTCGCTCGACGTGGAGCCGTCGAATCCCACCACGACCCCGTGCTGGAACGCCGGATCGCAGGAGTGGCGCGCTTCGTCCGCCGCCTGGGGCGTCGCCGTCGGATCGGCGACCCGCTTGCGGTCCGCGGGGTCGGGGATCTCGTGTCCAGCCATGGGTAACTTCACGTGCGCCTTGGAATACGGGCGGGAACCATGTTCCTCGGCCCATACCCCCGAGGGTACGTCGGCACTCCCCTCTTGCCCAGCCTCTTGCCCGGAGGCCGCGGTCACTGTCGGCTCGGTGCAGCATGCCGGAGCCGAAAGCGTTGCGCAATGCCCGGTCCATCCCGCGTACCCCTCCCGGCCCCCGGAGCGCCCCTGAGAACGCTCCCACGGCCTCTCGCCGCCCATCCGGGGCCCGCCGGGCGGAAAGCGGCGCGGGGCGCGGCCCGGCCGCCGGGAGGCGCGTGGAGCGGCCGGAACGGTTTCCCCGTCGGTGACCGGGGCGCCGGCCCGGCGTTAGGCAGGGCATGTCCGGCCTCCTGCCCACCCCCCGGTCCGCGCGGAAGAACGCCCGCGCCCGCCGCCGTCCGGCCGCTCCCCGGACGCGTCCGGTCGACGGGGTCGGCGAGGTCGTCCGCTGGGCGGCCTTCGGCTGCGCCCTGGTCCCCCTCACGCTGCTCGCCTGCGGTTCCTCTCCGGTCGGCGCGGTGGCCGTGGCCGTCGGGCTCGCCCTCGTGACCGCCGCCTGCCGCGTCCTGCTGCGGCACTGCGAGCGCGCCGCCGCCCGGTCGACCGGCGACCAGGCCGGCCCGCACCGGGGCCGCCACGGCCGCACCGGCACGGGGGCGCACAGGGGCGGACGCCGGCAGCGGTAGGGCGCTCGCCCCGCGCGGAACGCGCGCTTCCACAAGATCCCGGTCCTCTCGTTCCGGGCCCCTGTGCTTTTCGGCCAACTTCCAGCCGTGGTACACAACTTGCCAGAGGCGAATCCGAATACCGCCCGTCAGGGCGGCCGAGGACCGAGGGGAACATGTGCACCCTGTGGACGGACGACGACGGGGGCGAGGCGTCCTTCCCGGGGGCGGCGACGAATGGAACGCTTCGTGATCGAATGCTTCACGCCAAGTTGTCTTGTCGACATAGCGTCGAGTGGTGAACTAGTCCCACCAGCCTCGTCGAACACAGTAGATTCGATCTTGGCTGACTACGGCGGGGGAAACGTGCAGGACCGGAAGGACGCGACGACCGAGGGGGGCTTAGTTCCATGAGCCAGGACCCAACGCACGGCCCTGCGCCGGCGCGCAAGCTGTCCGCGCGTCGCCGCCGCGAGATCGTCGCCGTACTGCTCTTCAGCGGCGGCCCGATCTTCGAGAGCTCCATCCCACTGTCCGTCTTCGGCGTCGACCGGCAGGACGCCGGCGTCCCCCGCTACCGCCTGTTGGTGTGCGCGGGCGAAGAGGGACCTCTGCGCACCACCGGCGGCCTGGAACTGACCGCCCCGTACGGATTGGAGGCGCTGTCCCGGGCCGGCACGATCGTCGTGCCCGCCTGGCGGTCCATCACCCAACCACCGCCCTCCGCCGCGCTCGACGCCCTGCGCCGCGCGCACGAGGAGGGGGCGCGGATCATCGGCCTGTGCACGGGCGCGTTCGTGCTGGCCGCGGCCGGACTGCTGGACGGTCGGCCCGCGACGACCCACTGGATGTACGCGCCGACGCTGGCCAAACGCTATCCGGCGGTCCACGTGGACCCGCGCGAGCTGTTCGTGGACGACGGCGACATCCTCACGTCGGCCGGAACGGCGGCCGGCATCGACCTGTGTCTGCACGTGGTGCGCACCGACCACGGCGCCGAGGCGGCGGGAGCCCTGGCCCGCCGCCTCGTCGTACCGCCCCGGCGCGGCAACGGCGGTCAGGAGCGCTACATCGACAGGTCTTTACCAGAGGAGATCGGCACCGACCCGCTCGCCGAGGTCGTCGCCTGGGCCCTGGAACACCTCCACGAGCAGTTCGACGTGGAGACGCTCGCCGCGCGCGCCTACATGAGCCGCCGGACCTTCGACCGGCGGTTCCGTTCGCTGACCGGCAGCGCGCCGTTGCAGTGGCTGATCACCCAGCGGGTGCTCCAGGCGCAGCGACTGCTGGAGACCTCCGACTACTCGGTCGACGAGGTCGCCGGACGCTGCGGCTTCCGCTCACCGGTCGCCCTCCGCGGCCACTTCAGGCGGCAGCTCGGCGCCTCCCCGGCCGCGTACCGGGCGGCCTACCGGGCCCGCACCAGGGCCGATGGCGGCGGTTCGAACGAGGAGCGCGTGCCGGAGGCCCGCACGGAGCGGACCGCGGCGGCCGAGTCCACCGGGCCCGGAGCGGTCCACGCCACGCGGAACGAGCGGGGCGAGCGCGGGGAACGGGTCGAACAGTCCGATCGGACGGGGAGGGGCAAACGGAGCGAACGAGGCAAACCGAACTCGGACACCTACACTCCCCGGCTGCCGTCCCAGCGGGGCCACAAGCCCGGCAGGGCCCCGTAGGCTTGGACACATGAACGATCGTTTGGTGTGGATCGACTGCGAGATGACCGGGCTCTCGCTGTCCCAGGACGCTCTCATCGAGGTGGCCGCCCTGGTCACCGACTCGGAGCTGAACGTGCTCGGTGACGGGGTGGACATCGTGATCCGTCCGCCCGCCGAGGCGCTGGAGACCATGCCCGACGTCGTCCGCGAGATGCACACCGCCTCCGGGCTGCTCGACGAGTTGGAGGGGGGCACCACCCTGGAGGACGCCGAACGGCGGGTCCTGGAGTACATCGGGAAGTACGTGCCGGAGCCCGGCCGGGCCCCACTGTGCGGGAACTCGGTCGGGACCGACCGCGGCTTCCTGATGCGCGACATGCCCACGTTGGAGCGGTACCTCCACTACCGGATCGTCGACGTCTCCTCGATCAAGGAGCTGGCGCGGCGCTGGTATCCGAAGGCGTACTTCAACAGCCCGGAGAAGAGCGGCAACCACCGGGCGCTGGCCGACATCCGGGAGTCCATCGCGGAACTGCGCTACTACCGCGAGGCGGTCTTCGTGCCGCCACCGGGCCCGGACTCGGAGACGGCCCGCAGGATCGCCGCCCGGCACGTGATCCCGGCCGCCCGGTAGCCCACCGGGCGGCCGACGGGCCCACGCCGGGACAAGTGTGCACGGGCACCGCCGACGACCCTGTACACTCTTCTTGGCCGGTGCGGAAGAGCTCCGGTCGCGGTGGGTATAGCTCAGCTGGTAGAGCACCTGGTTGTGGTCCAGGATGTCGCGGGTTCGAGTCCCGTTACTCACCCTGGTGCCGAGGGCCCGGTCCGGAACGCGGACCGGGCCCTCGTTCCGTGTGCCGCTCCCTGCTCCCTCCCCCGTTCCCCCTCCTGGCCTCTCCCCCGTGCCGTCCCGCGTGTCGTCTGTCACGGCCGGCTCACGCCAGTTCCACGCCCCGCCGGGCGAGGTAGGCCACGGGATCGACGTCCGAGCCGTACGTGCGCTCGGTGCGCACCTCGAAGTGCAGGTGCGGGCCGGTGACCCGGCCCGTGGCCCCCGAGGCGCCCACCCGGGTGCGCGCCTTCACCCGCTCCCCGGAGCGGACGGAGATCTCCGACAGGTGGGCGAAGAGGCTGTAGTGGCCGTCGTCCATCCGGATCGTCACCGCCTTCCCGTAGGCGCCGGACCAGTCCGCGAGCACCACGGAACCGGAGCCGATCGAGTAGACGGGGGTCCCGACGGGCATCGCGAAGTCGATGCCCGTGTGGTGGCCCGCCTGCCAGTTCCCGGGGACGCCGTAGGCCGCCGTGACCCGGAAGTCCCCCGCCACCGGGCGGGCCCAGAGCCCGGCGACCGCGCTCCTCCCCGAGTGCGCCACGGGCACGGCGTCGCCGCCCGCCCCGGCCCCCGTGCCCCGCCCCGCTCCCAGGAACGGCGCGATCCCCAGCGCCGTCAGCGCCGCCCCGCGCAGGACCAGCCCGCGCCGGTTCGGCGTCCACTGCTGACGTGGCTGTCGACGTCCCTGCCGTCCACCTTGCGTAGCCATCGGTCCGACCTCCCATTCGGCGGTGCCATAGATGTGAGGACACGTCAGCCCACGCGTTCTCGCATCTTCGCGACCGCCGCCCGGGCCGCCGAACGGCGTAGCGCCTCCCGGCCCCGGGGGTGCGAACCCGCGTGCCGGGGCGCGTGTTTGCCGTTCCCCGCGCGAAACCGCGTGACAATCCCCGTACAGGTGAATGGACTAAACCACCCCCGCGGGGGCCGCGGGCGCCGGCGCCGGCACCCGCGGCCGTCCGTCCGACGCATGGTCACCCCCGGAATCCGCCGGTACTTTCCGCACCGGGACGACGACGGAGCGCGAACGGGACGGCGGCGGCGACGGCGCCGGTGACGCGAGGAGGAGCCATGGCGGACGCGGGACCAACGGGCGGACCCCGCAGGAGGGTTGTGGTCGGATTCGGGATCTCGCTGGCCGTCGGCGGGCTGTCGGCCGGACCGGCGGCGGCGCGGGCGGCGAGCGGCGCGCGGAAGGAGGGGGACACGGCTTCTGACGAGGTGTTCGCCGAGCTGCTGCGGCGCCGGCGCGAGACGCTGATCGGGGGCGAGGTCCCGGCGGGGGACCCGAGCCACGCCGACCACGTCGCCGCCGTCGCGGCGCAGGACCGCGGCGCCCTGCGGCACCTGGAGTCGCTGCGGACGGGCCCCGGCCGCACCACCCCCTGGGACGACCTGCCGCTCGGCGAGGGCGCGGGCCCGTCGTCGAACGTGACCGCGGTGGCCGACAGGCTGCGGTCCATCGCCCTGGGCTGCGCGACCCCCGCGAGCCGGCTGTACGGCGACGCCACGGCCGCCGCGCGGGCCGCCGAGGGGCTGCGCGTCCTCCACGCGTCCGTCTACCGCGCGGGGCGGGCGCAGTACGGCAACTGGTGGGACTGGGAGATCGGCACGCCGGGGGCCGTGGGCGACGCCTGCGTCCTGCTGGGCGACGCGGTCGGGGCCGACACCCTCGCCGGGCTGCTCGCCGCGATCGACCACTTCGTGCCCGACCCGAAGCGGATGCTGCGCGACACCCTCGTCTCCACCGGCGCCAACCGGGTCGACCTGTGCCGGATCACGGCCGTCCGCGGCGCGCTCGGCGCGGACCCGGGAAGACTGGCGCTCGCCTCCTCCTCCCTCGCCGGGGTCCTCGACCCGGTGCCGATCGGCGACGGCTTCCACCCCGACGGTTCGTTCGTCATGCACACCTGCGTCGCCTACCCCGGCACCTACGGCGAGGTGCTGGTGCGGGGCATGACCGAGCTGATGCGGCTGCTGGGCGGCACCGAGTGGGACGTCGGGGCCGCCGAGCGCGAGCACACCGCGCACGCGATGGAGCGGACCTTCGTGCCGCTGGTGCACGGCGGGCTGATGCTCGACTCCGTGCGCGGCCGGGCGATCTCGCGCTCCCACGCGCGGGACGCGGACGACGGTTTCCTGCTCACCGTGGACGCGGTGGGCCTGGCCGCCGCGCTGCCGCCCGAGGAGGCCGCCGCCGCGCTGCGGCTGAGGTCGCTGGCCAAGAGGTGGCTGCGGCGCAACACCCACCGCCCCCTCGCCGAGCGGCGGCCCGCGCAGATCGCCGCCGTGGCGGGCGTCCTGGCCGACCCGGACGTGCCGGAGGCGGACGAGCCGGTGGGGCACTTCGCCTTCCCCGACATGGAGCGGATCGTCCACCGCCGCCCGGGGTGGACGTACTCCCTGTCGCTCAACTCCGATCGGGTGGCCCGCTACGAGTACATGAACGGGGAGAACGCCCGGGGCTGGCACACCGGCGACGGGATGTTCCAGCTCCACCTGGACGACGACCTCTTCCAGTACACCGACGAGTACTGGCCCACCGTCGACCCCAAGCGTCTGCCCGGCATCACCGTGGACACCACCCCGCTGCCGGTCGGGGCGGGCGGCGACAACGACCACGTGCCGCTGTCGGGCACCCGCTGGTCGGGCGCGGTGGGGCTGCCGGCGGTGGGGAACGGGCTCGGGCTGGCCGGGATGGACTTCCGCGGCATCGACTCGCCGCTGCGGGCACGCAGGTCCTGGCTGTTCCTGGAGGACGCCGTGCTGACCGTCTCCTCCGGCGTCACCGCCCGCGGCGGACGCCGGATCGAGACGGTGGTGGACGGCCGGAACCTGCACGCGCCGGACGCTCCGCGACGGGCCCGGCTCACCGTGGACGGCGCGGAGGTGCCCGAGGCGCTCGGCGAGACCCTGCGCCACCCCCGGCCCCGCTGGGCGCACCTGGAGGGGACCGGCGGACACGTCTTCCCGGACCTCCCCCGGGGCGTGGTGGGGCCGCGCGAGCTGTCGAGCCGGCGCGAGGACCGCACCGGCACCTGGCGGGACCTGAACGCGAACGGCCCCACCGCGCCCGTCACCCGCCGCCATCTGACGCTCTGGCACGACCACGGCACCGACCCGGTGGACGCGGCCCACGCCCATCTGCTGCTGCCGGGCGCCTCGCGCGCCGCCACGGCCGCCCGCGCCGCCCGTCCGGGCGTGGAGATCGTCGCGCTGGGCGAGGACGCGCACGCCTTCCGCACGGTGCCGGGGGCGCCGGGCGTCCCGCGCGGGGCGCGGCTGACCGCCGTGAACTTCTTCGCCGCGGGCTCCGCCGCCGGGATCACCGCCGACGGGCCGTGCGCGGTGCTGGTCCTGGCCGAGCGGGAGGCGCTGCGGATCGCCGTGAGCGACCCGTCCCGCTCGTCCCCCGTGGTGCGGCTGGCCCTGGACCGGGAGCGGGCGGCGGGCCGGCGGGTGGTGCGGGAGAGCGACGAGGGGCTCACCGTGCTCTCCGCGGGGCCGGACGGCGTCCGTCTGCTCGCGGAGACCGGCGGACGGCACGGCGCGACGCTGACGGCGGTCCTGGCGCCGGGCCCCGGGCACGCGGCGCCGCGCCGGGAGGCGCTGCTGCTGGAGCCCGTGGCGGACGCGACCGTGCGCGGCGGCCGGCACTCCGGGGAGAACGACGGCGCCTCGCCGGTGCTGACCGTGCACACGGGCGCGGACGCCGACGACGAGCGGCGGGCGTACCTGCGGTTCCGGCTGCCGCGCGGCGTGGCCGCCGGAACGGTGCGGCGCGCGGTGCTCTGGGTGCGCGGGCACGTCCCGAACGACCCGGGCACCCGCGAGGACGACATGCTCTTCACGTCCCTGCGCGCCCACGGCCCGGCCGGGAGCGACTGGAGCGAGACGGGCGTCACCTGGGCCGACGCCCCCGCGCCGGGCCCCGCCCTCGGCGAGGGGCCGGCGACGACCTACGACGACTGGACGGGCCTGGACGTGACCGCGGCCGTCCGGCGCACGGTCACCGGGGAGACGACCCTGGTGCTGGCGCAGGACGGCCGCGGCCATCAGGTGCGGCTGAGCAGCAGAGAGGCGGGGGAGGACGGACCGCTGCTTCAGCTCGTCACCGGCTAGTGGACGGAGTTGTCCCGTTGGAAGGCCCCCCGGTGCGGCCGCCGTCGACTCAGACCGGACCGGGGGGCCGGCTCGTGCCCCCTTCGGCTACTCGCCGAAGAGGTCCGCGTAGGTCGCCATGGCGAGAGCGGCGTCCGCCTGGGCCCAGAAGCGGTGGTAGGTGAACTTCGGCGCCTCGCCGCCGTTCAGGTAGCTCTCCACCTTGTTGAACTGCGGGTCGTCCTCGTAGAAGGAACGGATCGACAGGAAGGTGGAGTTGGAGTCGATCCTGTCGCCGTTCGGCATGGTGCCGGTCCAGCCCGAGGGGACGTACACCTTGTCGTCGAAGCGCTCGAAGTCGGTGCGGGTCTCCTCGACCGCGATGCCCATCGCGTCCTGGTGGTGGTCCCACATGGCGTCCATCAGGTCCTTGGCGGTGGTCCTGGCCTCCTCGTCGCCGGACTTGGCGGCGTAGTACATCAGGGTCTTGGCCAGGGCCGCGGTGACACCGACGTCGGTGGTGTAGTCGCGGACCGTCACGTGGAGGTTCGCGTTGTCACCGGGGTTGGACGGGTTCCAGGTGTCGGGCCGGCCCGACCACTGGAGGGTCGACGGGATCTGGTAGTTGCCGTCGGGGTTGACGGTGATCTCCGACAGGACCCAGTCCACCCACTTGTCCAGGACCTCCTTGGCCGTGGCGTTGCCGGTCTCGTGGTAGAGCTCGGCGACGCGCTCCATCGACCAGGCCTGCATGCCGAACCACTGGTTCGACGGCGGGTCGTGGTAGACGGGCTTCTCGTCGTAGAACATGCCGTAGAAGGTGGGGGTGCCGGACGGCGGGGTGCCGTAGTTGCCGCCCCAGCTGTTGGTCGCGCCGCCCGCGATGGCGCCCTCGTCGGACTGCAGCCAGCGGTAGAACTCGACCTGGCGCTGGAGGCTCTTCTCCCAGTCCGCCACGGCGGTGGAGCCCTTGGGCCGCAGCTCCGGGACGGTGGTCAGCGCGTGGGCCGTCATCGGGTTCTGGTAGCCGAAGTGGTTGTGGCTGCTGCCGATCCGCCAGGCCCAGCCGGCGCTGGTGTCGGTGGCGCCGCCCCAGGCGTAGTACCAGGAGAGCAGGTAGTGCGCGCTGTCCTTGCCGGTGCCGGCGGGGCAGGAGGTGGCTCCGACGCAGTTGCCGATCTTCTTGAAGTACTTGTCGAAGAAGGCGTAGCGCAGGTAGTCGCCCATCTTCGCGGCCTTGGCCAGGGTCGCGGAGATCTCGGACTTCCTGCCCTGCTCCTCGGCCCACAGCTCGGCCCAGTAGGCGGCCTGGATGGCGCGGGCGTCGGCGTCGGGGGCGTTGGTGAACTTCCACTGCTTGGCGTAGCCCTGGTCCTTGATGAACAGGTCCAGGTAGCCGTTCCTGCCGCCGAACTTGAAGTCGTCGCAGGTGGGCTGCGGGACGGTCTCCCAGACCGACTCCTGCGAGCCGCGCTGGAAGGTGTTGATGTACGACGGGCCCTGCTGGTTCGGCCCGCCCTGGCAGACGCTGCCGGGGGCGTTGCCGTAGCCGTAGACGTTGTCCACGTCCTGGAGCCAGTGCATGCCGTAGATGTCGTTGGTGCCGTAGGCGCTGCGCAGTTCGGCCGCGATCGGGTCACGGCCCACGGAGACGCTCGGCTGGATCTCCGACGGGTAGTTCGACGGGTCCGGGTGCTCGGCCGCGTAGGTGGCCGGCTTCGAGGCGTCGTAGAAGCTGTTCGTCGGCTGGTCCGCCTGCGTGGGGATCATGTACTTCTCCATGATCTGCCACGACTCGTTGAACGGGCCCCAGTCCTCGGTGACCTTGCCGTACATGGCCTGGAGCCAGATCAGGTAGCTGTACGCCTCGGAGGTCGTCTCGTGGCCGTGGTCGGGTGCCTCGACCATCAGCGTCTCGACCGAGTGGTAGGGGATGCCCTCCGGGGAGAAGTACCCGTTGGCCGGGTCGAAGATCTTGTTGTAGAGGTCGAGGAACCGCTGCTCGTACTCGCCGGCGTCACCGGAGTTGGCGAGCTGGGTCACCGTGACCTCGGCGTCCTCGTGACCGGGGGCGCTGACGGTGAACGTCGCGGCTCCCGAGCCGCTGTCGGCGGCGGCGATGGTCACGGTCTGGGGGGTGTCCCAGTCGGACGGGGTGAAGGTGAGCCGGTCCCCGCTCAGCACGGAGAGCCCGGAGTTGCCGTCGGTGCGGCGCACGGTCGCCGTCACGGTGGAGGACGGCTGCTTGGAGAGCCGCACGGAGAACCGGCCGGTCTCCCCTTGGCGGATGCCGAGTTGGGCCGGGCTGACGACCAGCGCGGGACCGGCGGTGACCTGGATGCCGACGGGCGTGGACTCGCTCGACATGCCGTTGGAGTCGTGGGCGACGGCGTAGAGGGAGTAGTTGCCCGCGGCGACGTCCTCCCAGTCGAAGCCGTAGGGGGCCGTGGTGTCGGTGCCCAGCAGCTCGGTGTCGCTGTAGAACTCGACCTTCTCGATGGTGGCCCCGGGCTCCTCGGCGCGCGCGGTGGCGGTCAGGGGGACGGTCGCGCCCTCGGAGAAGACCGCGCCCGGCTCGGGGCTGGTCAGGGTGGCGGTGGGCGCGGCGGCGGCGCCGTTGCAGCGGGTGCCGTTGACGGAGAAGGAGGTCGGATCGGTGTTGGTGCCGCTGTAGCTGAAGTTGGCGCCCGCGGTGACGGCGGCGCCGGACGCGATCCTCGTGTTGTACGTCGGATTCTTGACGGTGATGGTCCCGCCCGACTGCGACCACTGGCCGTTCCAGCCCTGGAGCAGCTTCTGGTTGCCGCTGTAGTCGTACGTCAGGGTCCAGTTCTCGATGGGTTCGGAACCCCGGTTGGTGATGGTGACACTGGCGGTGAAGCCGGAGCCCCAGTCGTTCTTGGTGTAGTCGACGCCGCACTGGACGGCTGCGGCCTGCGCGGTGCCTCCCAGGGCCGAGACCGTCCCCAGGGGAAGGGAGAGCACGGCGACCGCCGTCAGCAGCCTTCTGGCTCTGCCCCTGCGGGGTCTCGGTGGCGCTTCCGGTACCGGTAACACTCGCATGCGGGGGTTCCCTCCTCGCGGCTCGGGGGTGTGGGGAGGAGCTGTGCCTGGTGCATGGGACGAGGTGCTGAAACCAGTGGGAGCGCTCCCAAGAGTCAAGGTGGACATGACACCTGTCAAGGGTCTGAACGAGACGACCCCGTCGAAGAAATTCGATTCGCCAATTCCTGAAGGCAGTCTGGCCACATGTGGAAGTTGCCGCTACGTTCTTCCCAACCAGTGGGAGCGCTTCCACAGTCGTGCGCCAGGGACGGCGCGTTCGACCGACCAGGAGCCGCTTCATGTACCCCCCACCGCGCCCCCGGGCGTCGCTCACCGCCGCGGTGCTCCGCGCCGCGTCTCCTCACGACCGCCCTTTCGCCCACGTCCACCGTGCCCCGTCCTCCGTCCCGCCGTCCGTCCCGCCGTCTCCCGGCGCCACGGGCGGGCCGCGCTCCCGGCCGAGCCGGCCGGAGACGGGACCGGAGCGCTCCGTCGCTCCGTACCACGACGGCGGTCGTTCCCCACCACGACGGAGGCCCGCCCTCGTCCTGGGCTCGCACCCGTGACACGACCGCACCCCCCGAACGCGGAGCTGGGCTCCGTCGGCATCCGGAGGACCCCCGGAAGGAAGAGGAAAGATCGCATGACAGGCACCAGTACACCGACGCGCAAGCGTCGGACGGCGTTACTCGCCGCGAGTGCGCTGCTGGCCGGCGCACTCGGCGCGGGCGGATTGATGCAGGGAACCGCGATGGCGGCGCCCGCGTGCACCGTCGACTACAAGGTCACGAACGACTGGGGCTCCGGCTTCACCGCCTCGGTCACCGTGACCAACAACGCCACCTCCACCCTGAACAACTGGAAGGTGGAGTGGGACTACGCCGGGAACCAGAAGGCGGGCCAGGCGTGGAACGCCACCGTGGCCCAGAGCGGCGCGCACGTGACCGTGACCGCCCCGTCCTGGAACTCGACGCTGTCCGCGGGCGGCTCGGCGAACTTCGGCTTCAACGGCACGTACTCCGGGTCCAACCCGGCCCCCACCACGTTCAAGCTGAACGGCACCACCTGCAACGTCGACTCCCAGGACCCCGGCGACCCGGGGGACCCGGGCGACCCCGGTGACCCGAGCGGCGACCGCGTCGACAACCCGTACGCGGGCGCCAAGCTCTACGTGAACCCCGACTGGTCCAGGAAGGCCCGCGAGAGCGGCGGCGCGGCCATCGCCAACCAGCCCACCGCCGTCTGGCTGGACCGCATCGCCGCCATCGAGTCGGGCTCCGCCGGCAGCAACACCATGGGCCTGCGGGACCACCTCGACGAGGCCCTGAGGCAGGGCGCCGACGCGATCCAGATGGTCACCTACAACCTGCCCGGTCGCGACTGCGCCGCCCTCGCCTCCCAGGGCGAGCTCGGACCGACCGAGATCGACCGGTACAAGCGCGACTTCATCGATCCGATCGCGGAGATCGTCGGCGACCCGAAGTACGCCGACCTGCGGATCATCAACATCGTCGAGATCGACTCGCTGCCGAACCTGGTGACCAACGTCGGCAGCCGGCCCACCGCCACCGAGAACTGCAACACGATGCTGGCCAACGGCAACTACGTCAAGGGCGTCGGCTACGCCCTGGCCACGCTGGGCCAGTTCGACAACGTCTACAACTACATCGACATCGGCCACCACGGCTGGCTCGGCTGGGACGACAACTTCGCCCCCGCCGCCCAGATGCTCTACAAGGCCGCCACCGCCGAGGGCGCCACGGTCGACGACGTCGCCGGCTTCGCCGCCAACGTCGCCAACTACGGCGCGCTCAAGGAGCCGTACTTCACCATCAACGACTCCGTGAACGGCACCTCGGTCCGCCAGTCCAAGTGGGTCGACTGGAACCGCTACGTGGACGAGCAGTCCTACGCCCAGGCCTTCCGCCAGGAGGCCATCCGGGCCGGCTTCCGCTCCGACGTCGGCGTGATCATCGACACCTCCCGCAACGGCTGGGGCGGTCCCGACCGTCCCACCGGTCCGGCCGCCAAGAGCAGCGTGGACGCGTTCGTGGACGGCAGCCGCGTCGACCGCCGCATCCACACCGGCAACTGGTGCAACCAGGCCGGCGCCGGTCTCGGCGAGCGCCCGAAGGCCGCGCCCGCGCCGGGCATCGACGCCTACGCGTGGATCAAGCCGCCGGGGGAGTCGGACGGTGCCAGCGAGGACATCCCGAACGAGGAGGGCAAGAAGGCCGACCAGATGTGCGACCCCGACTACCAGGGCAACGCCCGCAACGGCAACAACCCCTCGGGTGCCCTGGACGGCGCTCCGCTCTCGGGCCACTGGTTCCAGGCCCAGTTCGAGGAGCTCCTGCGCAACGCCTACCCGCCGGTCAACTGACCGCCCGACCACCGGCCGACGCGAGTCGGTGACGTGATCCGGGACAGCGGTACGGCGGGAGGGGCCGGTCGGTACGCCGACCGGCCCCTTCACCGTGTTCACCATGCCCGCGACTCCTCGCGGAACCCCGTGGGCAGACCGGGGTTCCGCGAGGGGCCACGACGAGACGGTGAGGAGACCGCCGTGCGACCACGGCCGGACCTACGACGAGGAGCGGCGGACCAGCTCCGTCGGCAGCACCCGGTTCGAGCGGCCGTCCCGGCCCTCCTTGCGCCCCGCGATCTCCTCCAGCAACACCCGCACCATCGCGCGGCCCATCTCCTCGATCGGCTGCCGCACGCTGGTCAGGGGCGGGTCCATGTGGCGGGCGACGGCCGAGTCGTCGAAGCCGACCAGGGCCACGTCGTCGGGGACCCGGCGCCCCGCCTCGCGGAGCACGGCCCGGGCGCCGGCGGCCATCACGTCCGAGGCGCAGAAGACGGCGTCCAGGTCGGGGCGCGCGGAGAGCAGTTCGCGCATGGCGCGACGACCGCCCTCCTCGGTGAAGTCGCCCTCGGCCACCAGGCGTTCGTCCTCCTCCAGACCCGCGGCCCGCAGCGCGTCGCGGTACCCCTGGAGGCGGCACTGGGCGACGTACATGTCCGGCGGCCCGGTGACGGTGGCCACCGCCCGCCGGCCGCGTCCGATCAGGTGCTCCACGGCGGCCTGCGCGCCGCCGGTGTTGTCGCAGTCCACGTACGGGACGGGCTCCTCGCCGCCGCGGCGTCCGCTGAGGACCGCGGGCATCTCGATCTCCTGCAGCAGGTCCGGCAGGGGGTCGTCGGCGTGCACGGAGAGCAGCAGCACCCCGTCCACGCGGTGGGCCGTCACGTACTGGGCGAAGCGGTCGCGCTCCTTGGGCGTGCGGATCAGCGTGAGCAGCAACTGCATGTCGGTGTCGGCCAGTTCGGTGCTGACCCCGCGGATGATGCCGGAGAAGTACGGCTCGGCGAAGAGCCTGGTCTCCGCCTCGGGGATCACCAGCGCGATCGCGTCCGTGCTCCCCGCGGCCAGCGCCCGGGCCGCCCGGTTGGGCACGTAGCCCAGTTCGGCGATCGCCCGCTGGACGGCGGTGCGGGTCTGGTCGCTGACGTTCGCGGCGCCGTTGATCACCCGGGAGACGGTGCCGCGGCCCACCCCCGCGTAGGCGGCCACTTGCTCCAGGGTGGGCCTTCGCCCCCGCCGTCCGCTCACTGTCATGACCGCCTCCCCGGGTTGTCCCTGTTCGCGCGGGACCGTCCGGCCCCGTGCACCAGTATCGATCAGCCACCGAAGCTAACAGCCGGATAACTGCATCGGGTCAGTCTGTCCATTCCCTTGACACCCGCGCCAGGGAGCCGCGACCCTTCAACTCATCACGTCTGGGAGCGCTCCCAACCGACCTGACCCATACAGAACCCGCACGTTCCCACCCGAGCCGCAGCACCGACCCCGTCACCGCGGCCCCCCACACTTTCCCTCGGCCGGGAGTGAAACGTTCAGGGCGCTAGGAGGACGCAGTGCGCAAGACCCGCACCACCCGGAGAGCCATGGCCATCGTGGCCGCCGCGACCATCGGCACCAGCCTGCTCGCCGGGTGCGCGAGCGACGACGACCCGGGCACCGAGGCCGCCGGCGGCGACGACGGCAGGACCGTCATCACCGTCGGTCTCTTCGGAACGTTCGGCTTCAAGGAGGCCGGGCTCTACGAGGAGTACGAGAAGCTCAACCCGAAGGTCAAGATCAAGCAGACCGTCATCGAGCGGAACGAGAACTACTACCCGCAGCTCCTCACCCGCCTCGCCAGCAACAGCGGCCTCGCCGACGTCCAGGGCATCGAGGTGGCGAACATCGCCGAGGTCGTCCAGACCCAGGCCGACAAGTTCGTGGACCTGGGCAAGGCCCAGGGCGTCTCCAAGAGCGACTACTTCGACTGGAAGTGGCAGCAGGCCACCACCCCCGACGGCAAGACCATCGGCCTGGGCACCGACATCGGCCCGATGGCGATCTGCTACCGCAAGGACCACTTCGAGGCCGCCGGCCTGCCCACCGACCGCGAGGAGGTCGGCAAGCTCTGGGCGGGAAGCTGGGAGAAGTACCTGGAGACCGGCAAGAAGTTCACGGAGAACGCCCCCGAGGGCGTCAAGTGGGTCGACTCCGCCAGCGGTCTGTACAACGCGGCCATCTCCTCCAGCGCCACCCGCTACTACGACGACAAGGGCGAGGTCATCTACAAGACCAACCCCGACGTCAAGAAGGCCTGGAACATCGCCGCGGAGGCCGCCGCCGAGGGGATGACCGACAAGCACGAGCTCTTCACGGACTCGTGGAACAAGGCCATGAACAACGGCACCTTCGCCACGCTCTCCTGCCCCGCCTGGATGCTCGGCTACATCCAGGACAAGGGCGGCGACAAGGCCCAGGGCAAGTGGGACGTCGCCCCCGCCCCCAAGCCCGGCAACTGGGGCGGTTCGTTCCTCGGCGTGCCCGAGAGCGGCAAGAACAAGGAAGAGGCGATCAAGTTCGTCGCCTGGCTGACCGCGCCCACCCAGCAGGCCAAGCTCTTCGCCGAGCGCGGCAGCTTCCCCAGCGCCCCGAAGTCGTACGAGACCCCCGAGGTCTCCGACGCCAAGCACGAGTTCTTCTCCGACGCGCCCATCGGCAAGATCTTCTCCGACGCCGCCAAGGGCATCCCCACCCAGGTGATCGGCCCGAAGGACCAGGTCATCCAGGAGAACATCACGCGCACCGGTCTTCTCCAGATCGAGCAGAAGGGCCTGTCCCCGGCCAAGGCGTGGGACGCGGCCACCAAGGCAGTCGACAACGCCCTGGACGAGTGATCGACAAGTGACCACAACCGGTTCACCGGTGTCCGCGCCCCCCGCGAAGCAGGGGGGCGCGGGCCCGCGCCACAGGACCGCTCCCCCCTCCCGCGAGGACCGGCGGCGGGAACGCCGCAGCCGCTGGTACCAGCGGGACGTGAAGTGGAGCCCGTACGCCTTCGTCGCCCCGTTCTTCCTCTTCTTCGGGGCCTTCAGCCTCTTCCCGCTCCTCTACACGGGGTGGGCGTCGCTGCACAAGGTGTCCCTCACGGCCCCCACCGAGATGGAGTGGGCCGGCCTGCACAACTTCACCCGGCTGTTCGAGGACGAGTTCTTCTGGAACGCCCTGCGCAACACCCTCAGCATCGGGATCATCTCCACCGTTCCGCAGTTGCTGATGGCCCTCGGCCTGGCGCACCTGCTGAACTACAAGCTGCGCGGCGCGACGTTCTTCCGCGTGGCGATGCTGGCCCCCTACGCCACCTCGGTGGCCGCGGCGACCCTCGTCTTCGTCGTGCTCTTCGGCCGTGACTACGGCATGATCAACTGGGCCCTGGGGATCGTCGGCCTCGATCCCGTCGACTGGCACAACGACACCCTGACCTCCCACGTCGCGATCTCCACGATCGTGATCTGGCGCTGGACGGGCTACAACACCCTCATCTACCTCGCCGCCATGC
The DNA here is from genome assembly GCF_039533145.1 of Streptomyces macrosporus. Taxonomy (NCBI): domain Bacteria; kingdom Bacillati; phylum Actinomycetota; class Actinomycetes; order Kitasatosporales; family Streptomycetaceae; genus Streptomyces; species Streptomyces macrosporus. The sequence goes on along the minus strand of NZ_BAAASZ010000012.1, from coordinate 83,838 downwards.
AGGCGGTGCCGAAGGACCTGTACGAGTCGGCGGCGCTGGACGGCGCCTCGCGCTGGCAGCAGTTCGTCCACGTCACGATCCCCGCGCTGCGGCCGACGATCCTGTTCACGATCGTCGTCTCCACCATCGGCGCGACCCAACTCTTCGGTGAGCCCCTGCTGTTCAACCCCGGCGGCGGCGCGAACGGCGGCGCGGACCACCAGTACCAGACCCTGGGCCTGTACCTGTACGAGCAGGGCTGGGTCAACCTCCACCTGGGCCGGGCCTCCGCCATCGCCTGGATGATGTTCCTGATCCTGCTGCTGATCGCCCTGATCAACTGGGTGGTCGCGCGCGCCATGCGCAGGAGCGAGCTGGGTCGCGAGTCCGCGAGGAGGCGGTCATGAGCCTGCTGACGAAGTCCGACCGCGCCGCGGCGGGGGTCCCCGCGCCCCGGCGGGACGAGGAACGGCGGCGGAGCGGCCGGGGCCGGGCCCGCAGCGCCGGCGGGCAACTGCACGGCGGCAGGTTCGCCTACGCGGTGCTGATCGTCGTCACCGTGATCGCCCTGTTCCCGCTGTTCTGGACGGCCGTCGCCGCGTCCCGCAACAACACCCGGCTCGCGGAGATGCCGCCGCCCTTCTGGTTCGGCGGCAACCTCTTCAAGAACCTGGGGATCGCCTGGAGCGACGCCAACATGGGCCTGGCGCTGCTCAACACCACGATCGTCGCCGGATCGATCGCGGTGGGCACCGTGCTGTTCGGAACGATCGCCGGGTTCGCCTTCGCCAAGCTGCGGTTCCGCTTCCGCAACCTGCTGCTGATGCTGACGATCGGCACCATGATGGTTCCGCCGCAGCTCAGCGTGGTGCCGCTGTTCATGGCGATCGCCGAGCTGGAGTGGACCAACCAGCTCCAGGCCGTCATCCTGCCGACCCTCGTCAGCGCCTTCGGCGTGTTCTTCATGCGTCAGTACCTGGTGGAGGCGCTGCCGACGGAGCTGATCGAGGCCGCCCGCGTGGACGGTGCGAGCAGCCTGCGCATCGTGTGGCACGTGGTCTTCCCCGCGGCCCGGCCGGCGATGGCCGTGCTCGGCATGTTGACCTTCGTGATGGCCTGGAACGACTTCTTCTGGCCGATCATCGCGCTGACCCAGGACAACCCGACCGTCCAGGTCGCCCTGACCGGCCTGGGCCGCGGCTACATCCCCGACCAGTCGGTGATCATGGCCGGCGCCCTGCTCGGCACCCTTCCGCTCCTGCTGATCCTCACCGTCTTCGGCAAGCAGATCGTCGGCGGGATCATGCAGGGGGCCGTCAAGGGCTGACCTCCGGCCGGTTCTCTTCTCACCCCACACCCGCCCCTTTCCGTACGACCTTTGATGGGAGCGCTCCCATATGAGCCAATCCGCTTTCCCCGCCGACTTCCTCTTCGGCTCGGCCACCTCCGCCTACCAGATCGAGGGCGCCGCCAACGAGGACGGGCGCACTCCGTCGATCTGGGACACCTTCTGCCGTACACCGGGGAAGGTGCTCGGAGGCGACACCGGCGACGTCGCCGTGGACCATTACCACCGCTGGCGCGACGACGTCGAGCTCATGGCCGACCTCGGCCTGAACGCCTACCGCTTCTCCATCTCCTGGCCGCGCGTCCAGCCGACCGGCCGCGGGCCCGCCGTCCAGCGCGGGCTGGACTTCTACCGCTCGCTCGTCGACGCGCTGCTGGAGAAGGGCATCACCCCCTGGATCACCCTCTACCACTGGGACCTCCCCCAGGAGCTGGAGGACGCCGGCGGCTGGCCCGAGCGCGCCACCGCCGAGCGGTTCGCCGAGTACGCCTCGCTCGTCGCCGACGCGCTCGGCGACCGCGTGGAGCGGTGGACCACCCTCAACGAGCCCTGGTGCTCGGCCTTCCTCGGCTACGGCTCGGGCGTCCACGCCCCCGGCCGCACCGACCACACGGCCGTGCTGCGCGCCGCCCACCACCTCAACCTCGCCCACGGGCTGGGCGTCCAGGCGCTGCGCGCCGCCCTTCCCGGCCGCGCCCGGATCGGCGTCAGCATCAACCCGGCCGCCGTCCGCGCCCTCACCGACGACCCCGACGACCTGGACGCCAAGCGGCGCATCGACGCCCTGGCCAACCGGATCTTCGACGGCCCGATGCTGCGCGGCGCGTACGACCAGGACCTGATCCAGGACACCTCGCGCCTGACCGACTGGAGCTTCGTCAAGGACGGCGACCTGGCGGACATCAACCAGCCGCTGGACACGCTGGGCATCAACTACTACACGCCCACCCTGGTCTCGGCCTCCGCCGACCGGAAGCTGCCGCGCCGCGACGGCCACGGCGGCGGCGCGCAGTCCCCCTGGCCCGCCGCGGACGACATCGCCTTCCACCAGACGCCGGGCGACACCACCGACATGGGCTGGACGATCGACCCGACCGGTCTGCACGAGCTGCTCATGCGCTACCACCGCGAGACCGGCGGCATCCCGCTCTACGTCACCGAGAACGGCATGGCCTGCGACGACAAGCCGTCCCCCGACGGCACCGTCCACGACCCCGACCGCATCGCCTACCTGCACAGCCACCTGGGGACGGTGCAGCGGGCGATCGCCGACGGCGCCGACGTCCGCGGCTACTTCCTGTGGTCCCTGATGGACAACTTCGAGTGGGCCTACGGCTACAGCAAGCGCTTCGGCGCGGTGTACGTGGACTTCGAGACCCAGGCGCGCATCCCCAAGTCCAGCGCCCTGTGGTACGCGCAGGTGGCCCGGACCGGCGTGCTCCAGGAGCCCGACGCGGTGCGGGAGCCGGTGGCCGACTGACGGGACCGGACGGGGCCGGCCGGTCCCGAACGGCCTTGGGCGGGGCGCAGCGGGTGTGGGGGGTGGAGACCGCTGCGCCCCGCCTGTCGTGGGGGGTGGCTGGTACAGACGGAACCCCGAGGGGCTCCACGAGGCGAGGAGTGCTAGAGGAGCGCTCCGGCGGTGGACCCCCGCGGGCCTCCCGCCGCACCGTCGTACGCGGACCCGTGGGTCCCGACGGTGTCCGCAGTGGCGTCCGCCGTGGCGTCCGGCGCGCCCTGCGGGCCCGCCGTCACCGCGCCGGCCAGGACGAGTCCTCCGACCGCGACGATCGCCGCCACGGCCGCGTCGGCGATCGGCCGCCGCCGCCCGCTCGGGCGGCGCCACTGTACGGCGATGCTCCTCATCCGCTCCTGCCTCGGTCCGGTGGGGAACGTGGACAAGGAGCACGCTAGCGACTCCGATTCCGGCGAAACACCCGTTCCGGGCGCCCGATCCGGGACTTATGCCTCCCTTAAGGCGGGCCTACGGAACCGCTGAGGAACCGCCACTGTCGGCGCGCGCGCCGTCGCACCGCGTGTCCGCGGCGGCGGCCGGCGCCGTCCGCCGGCGCCCCGCCCAGGGACAGCCAGACACGGACCTCCGTCCCTCCGAGCACCGAGCGGCCGATCCGCACGTCGCCACCGGTGGACTCCGCCACCCGCCGCACGATGTCCAGGCCCAACCCCGTCGATCCGGGGCCGCCGTCGCCGTGGCCGCGGCGCAGTGCCGCGTCGGGGTCGTCGATGCCCGGCCCGGCGTCGGAGACCAGCACGATCACCGAGTTGCCCTCGACGCTGTGGTGGACGTCCACCGCGAAGGCCGTGCCCTCGGGGGTGTGCCGGAAGACGTTGCCGAGCAACGCGTCGAGCGCCGCGGCGAGTTCGGCCCGGGCCACGGGCACGCGGACGGGCCGCTCGACGCCGGCCAGCCGCACCTCGCGCCCCTCGTCCTCGGCGAGCGCGGACCAGAAGGCCATCCTCTCCCGGATCACCTCGGAGGCGTCGCAGACGGCGCCGGCGCCCGGCGCTCCCGGGGGCTGGGTCCGCTGTTCGCGGGCGGTGCGGATGATGTGGTCCACCTCGCGCTCCAGTTGCGCCACGGCCTCGCGGGTCTGCTCGGCGGCGTCGCCGTCGCCGAGCGAGGCGGCGTTGAGCCGCAGCACCGTCAGGGGCGTGCGCAGCCGGTGGGAGAGGTCGGCGGCCAGTTCGCGTTCGTTGGCCAGCAGTTGGGCGACCTGGTCGGCCATGGAGTTGAACGCGGCGGCGGCCCACCGCAGTTCGGCCGGCCCCTCCACCGGGACGCGCACGGCCAGCCTTCCGGCGCCCAGTTCCTTCGCGGCCCGGGCCAGCCGTTCGGCGGCGCCGACCATCCGGGTGCCCAGCCGGTCGGCGATGACGACGGAGGCGACGACGAGGGCCAGCCCGGTCCCGGCGAGGACGAGCCAGGCGGTGGCCACGCCGTTGGTGACCTCCTCCTCGGGCACGAACACCTCGATCACCACGGTCTCGGTGGTCACGACCGGCTGGAGCAGCGCGAAGCCGCCCTCGACCGGGATGACGGTGGCCCCCCGGAGCCTGGCGACGGTCTCCATCTCCTCGTCGGGCACCCGCCGCCTGCCGAACTCGGCGACGTCGCCCTTCTGGTCGGAGGGCGCGTACACCGCGATCCGCCCGTCGGTCCCCGCCTGGGTGCCGGCCAGCGCACGGTGGAGCTGGTCGCGGTCACCGGTGATGGCCAGCACGGGGATGACGGTGCCGGCCAGCCGCTCGGCGTTGGAGAAGGCCCGGTCCCGGGCCATCTCCTTGACGACCAGCGCGAGCGGCACGGCGAAGGCGACCACGACCATGGCGGTCACGGCGATGCACACCTTGACCAGTGCCCACCTCATCCGCCCCTCCCCCTCACGGTGTCGCTCTCGGGGTCGCGCTCACGGTCGCGTTCACGGTCGCGGGGAGGACCGCGGGAGTTCCCGCGCGACCTCCCGCGGAGGCTCCTGCGGGGGCTCCAGTTTGACGCCCACGCCGCGCAGCGTGTGGAGGTAGCGGGGGTTGGCGGCCGTCTCGCCGAGCTTCCGGCGCAGCCAGGACAGGTGGACGTCGATGGTCTGGTCGTCGCCGTAGCTCTGCTGCCAGACCTCGGCCAGCAGTTCCCTGCGCGACACGACGACGCCCGGGCGCCGCGCGAGGAAGGCCAGCAGGTCGAACTCGCGGCGGGTCAGGTCCAGGGACCGCCCGTCGAGCACGGCCTGCCGCCGCAGCGGGTCGATGGCCAGTCCGCCGACCCGTATCACCAGGTCCGCGCCGACGCCGCCCTGCGCGCCGCCGCGCGCGCGGCGCAGCACGGCGGCCATCCGGGCGGACAGGTGCTCCACGGAGAACGGTTTCACCAGGTAGTCGTCGGCGCCGTCGTTGAGCAGCCGGACGATCTCCGTCTCGTCGTCCCGCGCCGTGGCGACGATCACCGGGACCTGGGTGATCCCGCGCAGCATCTTCAGCGCCTCGGCCCCGTCGAGGTCGGGCAGGCCGAGGTCGAGGATCACCACGTCGAACTCGTGGTGGGCCACCTCCCGCAGCGCCTCCAGGGCCGTCCCGACGCTGCGTACGGCGTGTGAGGCGTCCGTGAGGTGCCGGATGAGGGCGGAGCGTACGAACTGGTCGTCCTCCACGACGAGAACACGTGCCATGGGCCGCACGTTACGGCATACGCGGACACGTCAAGGAGACGCCTGCGGAAGCAACAAGAATGCGAGCGGACGGAGGGAAGCGGTTAGGGTGCCCGGGATGCGACGAGGACTGACCCACGCGGGAGCGTGGGCACTGGCCACGGGGGCGGCGGTGACGCTGTCCTGGTACGGGGTGCACACCGTGGTGTCGGGGACCTCGTACGACCCGCCGCGCGCCCTGCGGATCTCCGAGGACCCGGTGTCGCCGTCCCCGACCGTCGAGCCCAGGACGGACTCCACCCACCGGCCCAGACCGCCCGCGCCCACGCGCGCGTCCTCGCCCCCCTCGAAGTCCCCCGACCGGCCGGGCGCTTCGGCCTCCCCCGAGCCCTCCCGCACGTCCGGCGACGCCTCGTCCCGGCGGCCCTACGACCCGTCCGGGAACGTGGAGAGCCACAACCTGCGCGGCGGCCGGGTCGCCTTCGACCTGGGTCCGGACTCGGCGACGCTGGTGTCCGCCACACCCCACGCCGGGTGGGAGATGCGGGTCTGGAAGGAGAGCCGGTGGATCCGGGTCACCTTCACCCGGGGCGAGGAGGCGTCGAGCGTCTTCTGCGTGTGGCACGACACCGCGCCGCGGGTGATGGTGGACGAGCACGGCGCCTGAGGGCCGCACCGTGACGGGTACGGGACGGGCGCCGTGACGGGGGGTCAGCGCCGCTGGAAGACCCGCGCGGGCGGCGGTGGCGAGGGGGTCGCGGTGGCGTCGGTGACGGGGACGGCGCCGCCGGTGAAGTCGACGAGCGCCCGGCCGTGTTCGACCCGGCCCGGGTGCGGGTCACCGGCCGCGCGCCGGGTGAGCTCGGCGATGGGCAGCTCCCGGTCGGACGCGGCCAGGACGGCGTTGCCGAAGCGCCGCCCGCGCAGCACGGCGGGGTCGGCGACCAGGCACAGCTCGGGGAAGACCGCGGCGGCCGTGGCCACCTGCGCGCGCAGGTGGGCGAGCGGCGGCCCGTCGGCGAGGTTGGCGGCGTAGAGCCCGCCGGGGCGCAGCACGCGGCGGACCTCGGCGAGGAACTCGGTGCTGGTCAGGTGGGCGGGGGTGCGGGCCCCGCCGAAGACGTCCGCGACGATCAGGTCGGCCCGGCCGTCGGCGATCTTCGCCAGCCCGGCGCGGGCGTCGCCGCCGCGCACCCGTATCCGCCAGGCGCTCTCCAGCGGCAGTTCGCGGCGGACGAGGGCGACCAGCGCGGCGTCCACCTCCACGACCTGCTGGGTGGAGCGCGGCCGGGTGGCGGCGATGTAGCGGGCCAGGGTGAACGCGCCGCCGCCGAGGTGCACCGCCCGCAGAGGGCGTCCGGGCGGGGCGGCCAGGTCGATCAGGTGGCCCAGCCGGCGCTGGTACTCGAAGTCCAGGTACGCGGGGTCGTCGAGGTCGACGTGGGACTGCGGGGCGCCGTCGATCAGCAGGGTCCAGGCGCGCGGCCGGTCCGGGTCGGGCAGGAGCCGGGCCAGTCCTCCGTCGACCGGTTCGCTCACCGGCTCCCTGCTCCGCCTGCCGCCCTCGCGCCGCCGTCCGTTCCTCGCCACGCCGACCAGTATCGCTCCCGCGGGCCGGACGGGCCCGCGGGGCCGGTCAGGGGAGGGTCCGGGGACGGTTCCGGTCGCGCCCCTCGGCGGCGGCGATCGTGCGGGCCGCCTCGCCGAGCGCGGCGCGCAGCCGTGCCGGCTCGGTGGTCCCGGTGTGCGCGTCCTTGGGCGACACCAGCCATCCGGCGCCGGTGATCGGCGGGTCGGCGAGCGGGCCGCCCCGCCGGTAGGTCGGGGTGCAGACGCTGCCCGGCAGGTCCCAGCCGTCCGCGGTGCCGGGCGGCACCAGGAAGCCGAGGGTGTCGCCCGTGCCGTCGTGCAGCACCGGGCCGACGCTGTGGCGCAGTCGCAGGATGTCCACGGCCTCCAGTCCCTGGCGCGCGGGCACCGTCACCAGGTCGTAGGGCGTCTCCGCCGGTTCGGCACCGCCGTTCGGCTCGGGGCGATGCCGGGCGGTCGTCGGACGGCTTCCGGTTCCGTAACCGGTGTCCAGCAAGGGGAACCCCTCCTCCGCGGTCGCTGTACGGAGTACAACGAGCCGTCCTGTCAACCGCTACGGCGCAATGCCGCCGCAAAGGATGGCAGTTCATGGCGGATCACGTGTGGGATATCCCGTTTGTCGGCATAACATGTCGTATCGGTCGCGCGACAGTCGGTACGGTCCCGGCCATGGCGTCGTCACCGTCACCCTCACCGCAGGCGGGACCGGACCGCCGGCCCAACCTCGCCTTCCGGCGGCTGCGCGGGCGGCTCTCCCCGGGGGAGTTCGCGGCGGCCGTCCGCAGGGCGGCCCGGGACATAGGCGAGAACGTCTCCTGCGACGCCCGGTACGTGGGGCGGGTGGAGTCCGGGGAGATCCGGTGCCCCAACTACGCCTACGAGCGGGTGTTCCTGCACATGTTCCCCGGCCGTTCGCTCACCGATCTGGGGTTCGAACCCCGCCAGGCCGTCCGCGGGCGCACCGCGCGCGGACGAGGGGCGTACGGCGGAGAGGGCACCCCCGTGGAAGCCCAAGTGCGCCCCGCTCCCGCCGGGACCCGCCGTCCGACCGGCGGCCCGACCACCCGTCCGACCACCCGTCCGACCGATCGCCCGACCGATGAGGAGAGCGACGTGCTCCGTCGCGCGTTCTTGACCGGCGGCCCGGCCGCCCTGGCGGCAGCGTCCCTGATCCCGACCCTGCTCCCGTCCCCCGAACCGGCCCCGGGCGTCGCCCTCGGGCGGCTCGGGGAGGCCGGGGTGCCGGCCGTCGAGGAGGCCGTGCGCCACATCCGCCTGCTGGACGACCGGCACGGCGCCGACACCCTCTACCGGCGTGCCGGGGAGGCGCTGAGGGGCGCCTACGACCTGCTGGACGCGGGCGCCCACCGACACGCGGCCGGCGACCGGCTGCACGCCGCGACCGGGGAACTGGCCATATCCGTGGGCTGGCTGGCCCACGACTCGGGCCGCTTCGCCGAGGCCCGGCCCCACTACGCCGAGGCCCTGGCCATCGCCCGGGTCACCGGCGACTCCGCGCTGGAGGCGCACGCCTTCTGCAACACCTCCTTCCTGGCGCGCGACGCCGGCCGTCCCCGGGAGGCGGTGCGGGCCGCGCAGGCCGGACAGCAGGCAGCCGCCCCGCTGGGCTCGGCGCGGCTGCTGTCGCTGCTGGCGCTGCGCGAGGCGGGCGGCTGGGCCGGACTCGCGGACCGCGCCGCCTGCGAGGAGTCGCTGGACCGGGCCCGGACGCTGTACGCGCAGGGCCCCTCGGACGCCGACCCGGAGTGGATGAGCTTCTACGGGGAGGCCGAGTTGAACGGGCTGGAGGCGCAGTGCTGGGCGGCGCTGGGCGACCACGGGCGCGCGGCACACCACGCCCGGCGCGCGGTGGCCCTCCAGGATCCGCACTTCGCGCGGAACACCGCGCTGTTCACGGCCGAGTTGGCGGACGACCTCGCCGGCGGGGGCGAGGTCGACGAGGCCGCCCGGAACGCGGGACGGGTGCTGGACCTGCTCCGCCACGTGCGCTCCTCGCGCGTCGAGACGATGGTGGACGGCACCGCCCGGCGGCTGCGCTTCCACCGCGGCACGCCGGCCGTCGCGGAGTTCCTGGACCGGCACGCCGCGTACGTCTCCGCCCGACCGGCCTGACGGCCCGCCCGTTCCCACGGTCCGTCAGGAGCAGCGGTCGGCGGGCCCGTTCACTCCAGGTGGCCGGTGTCGTTCCAACGCTCCAGCGCGGGCTCCCCGTACGCCCACCCCAGGATCGACAGGGCGCCCGGGTCCAGGCGCAGGCGCATCGCGAAGGACGGGTCCTCCCCCAGCCAGCGCGCGCCCAGCACCCGGAGCAGGTGGCCGTGCGCGAACAGGAGCACGTCCCGGTCCTCCGACCGCGCCCAGGCGACCACCTCGTCGGCGCGGGCGGCGAGGTGGTCCAGGCTCTCGCCGTCCACCACGCCGTCGCGCCAGATGACCCAGTCCTTCCCCGTGCGCTTCCCGATCTCGGGGGTGGTCAGCCCCTCGTACGCGCCGTAGTCCCACTCCCGCAGCGCGTCCCAGTCGCGGGCCCGGTCGCCGAAGCCCGCCAGTTCGCAGGTCCGACGCGCGCGGACCAGCGGGCTGGTGCGGACCTCGGCGTCCGGCAGCCCGTTCCAGGGCGCGCCGCGCAGCCGCTCCCCCAGTCGTCCGGCCGCCCGGCGTCCCTCGTCGAGCAGGGGGACGTCGGTGCGGCCGGTGTGCCGTCCGGACCTGGACCATTCGGTCTGGCCGTGCCGGACCAGCAGGATGCGCGGCGCCATGGCGAGTCCTTTCGCGGGAGTGCTCGGTTCCACCGAGGGCGGAACGTTCTGTTCGACCATCGTCGCGCCCGTCCCCGCGAAGACGTCACGCACCCCCTCACCGGTTCGGGCGCGGCGACGTCTCCACCGCCGTCGGGAACGGGGTGGCGATGCTCCGCTTCGAGGAGTGGCCGCGCCCGGACGGCGAACGGCCCCTCGACCGGCCGTTCGGCGGGGAGGCGTGGCCGGGCCCGTCCCGAAGGACCTCAACTCCCCGGTTGTCACAACCGGATGCCACACTTCCCCGGGTGAGCGACATCCCCGACAGCCAACCGACGACAGCCCTGCGCCGGCGGCTCGCCGAGCTGCGCGGCGCCGACGTGGCGCCCCGGCCCCTGGACGCGCGGGCGCTCGCCGCGCTGGCCGCCAATCCCGGCTGCCGCCGCCGGGCCCTGCTGGACGGCGCAGGGGTCGACAAGGGCACGCTGGCCGAACGGCTGGGCTCCCCGGCCCCCTTCGGGCAGTCGCAGTTCGCGTTCGCCCGCGGCCACGCCTTCGAGGCCCGGGTGAAGGGCGACGGCGGCGCCGAGCTGATGCGGCTGGTCCACGCGCGCGTCGGCACGCCGGGCACCCCGGCCCCCGAGCCCGGCGAGGTGGCCGTCCCCGACCTGTCGGCGCCCGGCCCGGAAGGGCGCGCCGAGCGCACCCGGCTCGCCCTGGAGCGGGCCGTGGCCGAGGGCGGCTGGACGCTGCTGGACCACCCGATGGTGACGCTGGAGGTCGCCGGGTCGCCCGTCCACCTGGAGCCCGACGCGGTGGCCGTCCACCCCGACGGACGCCGGACGGTCGTGGAGATCAAGTCCTTCCCCATCCTGGACGGTTCCGCCGACCCCGCGAAGGTCGGCGCCGCGGCCCGGCAGGCGGCGGTCTACGCCCTGGCCCTCCAGGCCCTCGGCGGCCGGGTGGACGAGCGGGCGCTGCTGGTCTGTCCCAAGGACTTCACCAACCTGCCCACCGCCGAGGCCGTCGACCTGCGCAGGCAACTGGCCACCACCCGGCGGCAGCTCGCCCGGCTGACCCGGCTGGAGGAGATCGCCGCCGCGCTGCCGGAGGGGGTCACCTTCGACCCCGCCCGTCCGGCCGACGAGCTGGCCGAGGCCGTCCGGTCCGTTCCGGCGGCCTACGCCCCGCAGTGCCTGTCCACCTGCGAACTGGCCTTCCACTGCCGCGAACGCGCCCGGACGGCGGGGGCCGTGGAGGTCCTGGGCCGCGAGGTGCGCGGGGAGCTGGGCGGGCTGACCACCGTCGAGGCGGTCCTGGCGGCGGCCCGCGGCGGTCCGGACGCCACCGGCGACGGCGGCCCCGACCGGCCGGACGACCCGGCCGTCGCCGCGCTGCGCCGCGCGGCCCGACTGCGGGCCGAGGCCCTGGCGGGGAGGGCCTGATGTCGCTGCTCTCCACGCTGGCCCGGGTGGAGGCCGCCGCGACCGGGCGGGCACGGCCGCTGACGACGGTGCGCCACCGGCACCTGGCCGAGCGGCCCATGGTCCTCGTGCCGCTGACCACCGCCGGCGAGGTCGGCGCCCCGCTGGGGGCGATGGTCGGGACCGACCGGGACGCGCCGCGCCTGCTGGTCGTCCCGCAGCCGCGCGACCGCACCCTCCGCTTCGCCTTCCTCGCCGAGCTGGCCGAGGTCGTCCTGCCCCACCTGGAGTCCGCCCAGGACGCGGTGGAGATCCAGGAGCGCGCCGAGACCGACCCGGAGACCGGGAAGCGGGTGAAGGTGGAGGTCGAGCTGTGCGCGGACGCGCCGCAGCTCGTCGTGCCGAACACGGCGGGGATCTCCTACGTGCGGCTGCTGGGCCGCTCGACGCGCTTCCGCCGCACCGCCGAGGAGGACCCGGACAACCCCTACCCGGCCCCGCCCCGGCTGCCGCTGCTGGGGCGGTGGCTGACGCACTACGGGGAGCGGGCGCGGGTGCCCGGCTCCTCGCTGCTGGTGGCCGTGACGGAGCTGCTGGGCCGCCACTGGGCCACCGGTCAGAGCCGTCTGGAGGACCAGCACCTGGGCGCGCTGCTGGCCTGGATCGAGGCCGGGGAGGGCGCCTCGGGCGCCGAGGCCGCGCGCCGCGTGGAGCTGGCGCGCGACGGCGACGGGGTGCTGCTCACCCCGCCCGCCGGTCCGGCCACCGACCCGGCCTTCGACAACCGCAGGCTGGCCCCGGCCATCGCGCGCCACGACGCGGGGCTGCCCGGCGCCGAGGAGGAGATCCGCGAGCTGGTCGCCTCCCAGCTCCGTCCCACCTGGGACGCGGTGTGGCGGGCCCTGGACCTGCTGCGCGCCCTGCCCCCGGGCTCCCGCGTCGCCGACCGCTGGAAGCGGGACCGCTGGTCCTACACCGCCCACCGCGACCGGCTGCGGGCCGGCGAGCCGCCGCAGCCCCGGCGCGACGACGCGGTGACGGCCGCCCGCAAGCTCGCCGCGCGGGAGACGGCCCTGGCGGAGCTGGCCGCGCAGGAGGCGCTGGACGATCCGCTGGTGATGGCCGAGCGGCGGCTGTCCGGGGAGGCGTTCGCGGGCGAGGTCGTGGAGGTGGTGCCGGCCTTCTCGGAGGGGAAGCGGCCGATGCCGCGCCCGCTGGTCACCGTCCGCTCCGACGACCTGCCGCACCTGGAGGAGGGCGACCGGGTGTACCGGGCCCTGGAGGGCGGGAAGTCGCAGCCGGGCGTGTTCGTCGCCGCTCCCGGACCGGGGCTGTTCACCGTCCGGCTGACCGGCGGGATGGGCCGGGGGAAGGTCCCCGAGCCCGGGTCGGTGCCGGAGAAGGGCGAGACGGTGTGCTGGACGCTCTTCGAGCACGCGCCGCGCGGCGGGCCGGACCTGCCAGCCCCGGAGGAGACGCCGTGGACGCACGGCGGCCCGCCCGACCCCGACGCCCTCGACGCACCCGACCCCGTGACGGCGGAGGACCTGCTGTGACCGACACCGCGCTCGACGCCACGACCGCCCTCGACCCCGGCACGGCCGCCGCGGCGGCGACCGAGGCGATCCTGCGGGACACCCTCTCGGGCGCCCACCGGGGCGTGGTCGTGGACTCGCCGCCCGGCGCCGGGAAGACCACGCTGGTGGTCCGCGCGGCGCGCGAACTGGCCGCCACCGGACGGCCGTTGATGATCGTCGCCCAGACCAACGCCCAGGTGGACGACCTCGTGGACCGGCTGGCGACCGCCGATCCGGACCTGCCCGTGGGCAGGCTGCACAGCAGCGAGGCCCAGCCGTACGACCCCGTGCTGGACCGGCACCCCTCGGTGGTGAAGTCGGCGCGGATCGCGGATCTGGCCGGGCTGGACGTGGTGGTCTCCACGGCCGCGAAGTGGGCGCACGTCAGGGGCGCGGGGCCGTGGGAGCAGGCCATCGTGGACGAGGCGTACCAGATGCGGTCCGACGCGCTGCTGGCCGTCGCCGGGCTGTTCGAGCGCGCGCTGTTCGTCGGCGACCCGGGCCAGCTCGACCCGTTCAGCCAGGTCGCCGCCGAGCAGTGGGCGGGGCTGTCGTACGACCCGTCGGCCAGCGCGGTGACCACGCTGCTGGCGCACAACCCCGGTCTGCCCGTGCACCGGCTGCCGGTCTCCTGGCGGCTGCCGGCCTCGGCCGCGCCGCTGGTGTCGCGGGCGTTCTACCCGTACACCCCGTTCCGCAGCGGCACCGGGGAGGGCGAGCGGCGGCTGGAGTTCTCGGCGCCCTCGGACGGCTCGTCCGTGGACCGGGTGCTGGACGAGGCGGCCTCCGCCGGGTGGGGGCTGCTGGAGCTGCCCGCCCGCCACACCCCGCGCACCGATCCGGAGGCGGTCGCGGCGGTGGCCGCCGTGGTGCGGCGGCTGCTGGAGCGCGGGGGGCGGGCGTTCGGCGAGCGCTCGGAGGAGCCCGCGCCGGTGACCGCCGACCGGATCGCGGTGGGCACCGCTCACCGGGACCAGGCGGCGGCGGTCCGCGCGGCGCTGGCCTCCCTGGGCGTCACCGGGGTCACGGTGGACACGGCGAACCGGCTCCAGGGCCGGGAGTTCGACGTGACGGTGGTGCTCCACCCGCTGTCGGGCCGCCCGGACGCCACGGCCTTCCACCTGGAGACGGGGCGGCTGTGCGTCCTGGCCTCGCGCCACCGGCACGCCTGCGTGGTGGTCTGCCGCGCGGGCGTCGCCGAACTGCTGGACGAGCACCCCTCGGCCGAGCCGGTCCAGCTCGGTGTCACGGTGAAGTTCCCGGACGGCTGGGAGGCCAACCACGCCGTCCTGGCCCACCTGGCGGACCACGCCGTCCGCTGGTGACCCGCCGGCGCGCGCGTGTCGGCAGAAGCCGATGGAAGCCGCTGGAAGCCGCTGGAAGTCTGTGGGAGAGGTCACTCGGGCGGACGCCGGGCGGGCACAGGAGGGACAATGAGACGTTGTCCACAACCGACGGAGGTAGTTTCATGCCCGAGCCGAAACCGGCTCCGGAACCGGGCGGCGAGCCGCGTCGCATGCGGCCCGCACCGCTGCTCTTCGAGCCGCCGGACGCCACGGCGGACCCCGAGCACTTCTTCGACCTGGAGTCCATCGAGGACCCGCGCGAGCTGCTCGACCGCGCCACGGAACTGGCGCTGGCCTTCCGGGCGGCGGCGGACCGGGCCATGGAGTTCCAGGCCGTCGCGGCCGCCCAGCTCGCCGATCCCAAGCGTTTCGACCGGTTGACCGACGAGGCGATCGCCGAGCAGGCGGAGTGGACGGCCGACTACGCCCGCAAGATGATCGAGTTCGGCCGCGAGCTGATGGCGGACCGTACCCCCTAGTAATGACCAGGGCCACGACCCCCGGCATATGCAAAGGGCGGACCCTACCGGACGTGACCGCACCACGTCCCGTTTTCCGCGATTTCCGGGGGCTGTACACCGATCGTCGGTGACTCTGGGTCGCATGACCGACACCGCCGCGTATGTGACTCCGGCCGGAGCCGACTGGCTCGCCTCCGCCAGCGCGTTCCCGCGCAGCGTCCACGCCCTGTGGTCGGTGCGTCCCGGCGCTCCCGGTGTGTTGCCCTGCGGCACGGCCTTCGACGTGGTCAGCGTCGGCACGCTGTTCGGCCGACGGATGCTGGACCGACTGTGGGCCGCCGGGCCGGGCACCGGACCGGTCGCCCTCCACGCCGGACGGATGCTGCTGTTCGCCGAGCCCGGCACCGCCCAACGACTGCCCGCCCTGCTGCGCTGGCGGGAGTGGCAGGGCGCCGGTTCCGGGAAGGGCTCCGGTTCCGGCGCGGGTGCCGACCGGGCCGCGGAAACGATCCCTCCGCTGCTCTGCTACGGCCTCGGGGACGCCGTGACCGTCCCTCCTCCGGTGCCCGGCGAAGGCTGCCCGCCGGGCACCCGCTGGCTGGTCGCCCCGGACGTCCGCCACCCCTGGCTGCCGGGCGCGGAGGCTCTGTTGTGGGCCTGCGTACGAGCCGCGCGCTCCGGTGACGCGGGGCGCGGGAGCGGCCACGGACGCGCGGTGGAGCGGGGGCCCGGAAACGGGCGCGACCTGCCGATTTCCGCTCCATCGGACCAGGGTGCTAAGGTCTACCACGTCAGCAGGCGCCGCTAGCTCAGTTGGTTAGAGCAGCTGACTCTTAATCAGCGGGTCCGGGGTTCGAGTCCCTGGCGGCGCACAGACGGTCGAAGGCCCTCGCGGGAGCGGGGGCCTTTCGGCTGTCCCGCTCCCGCCGTGTTCCGCGGGGGCCGCCCGGCGTCGCTCACGGCGACGCTCCCGGCACTCCCCGCACGGAGACCTCCACGCTCCAGCCCGTCGCCGTCCTGTCGCCGACGGCCACCCGGACCCTGCTCCCGTCGGCGTCCACCTCCATGCTCTCCCCCGGCCCCAGCGGCGCGTCGGCCAGCGGCGGGTAGACCGAGAGCCCGCCGCAGGCGTCGCTGTCGGGGTGGGCGTCCAGCACCCGGATGGGGCCCTCCGCCGAGGCGACGTCGTTGCGCACCCGGTACACCAGCACCCCGCTGGAGCAGGTGGTGACGTCGTTGCCGCTCGGCTCCCGGGCCTCGATCGCCAGCACCTCGCCGCGGCCCGTGCGGACCACGATCAGCCGGGTGTCGGACGTGCCGGGCAGGTCGCCGTCCCGGCGCGGGGCGCTGACCGCGCGCAGGGCGTGCCGGGTGGCGCCGGTCTCGACACGGCAGTCGATCGCCCGGCCGTCCAGCCAGCCCAGCTTCCACTTGTGCCAACCGAAGGGCTCCGGGGCCAGTCCGAACTGGCTGCCCATGAGGTCCCAGTCGCCGACGTGGGTGTCCCAGTCGCCGTCGTTCTCCTCGGGCTGGTGGTAGAGGTCGGGCAGGTCGAACAGGTGCAGGGTCTCGTGGGCGAGGACGTTGCGGTCCGGCGGGTGCTTCTCGAAGACCGTCACGACACGGCGGAGTTCGGTGCCGTCCACGGTGATGGGGCGGTCGAGGTTGACGACCTTGGTGGCGTCGGAGTTCACCCCGGGGGCGTCGGGGTCGGCGACGAGGTAGACGATGTCGTACGCGCCGAAGTCCACGTGCGGGTCGGCGGCGGTGACGGCGTCCTGGAGGTAGGCGGCGCGCAGGTCCGGCGCCCAGTCGCGCTGTATCCCGTACGCCCGCGAGTCGGCTCCCATCTCGAGCCAGCGCGCCACGGGGCGCGGGCGCAGCGTGAAGGTGCCGTAGGAGGCGCGCTCGAAGAACTCTGAGGTCTCGGGGAAGTAGTCGGCGACGAGCCGGTCGGGGGTGGTGGCCGGCCGCGACTCCGGGAAGGACAGGAAGACCATCAGGGCGTCGAGCGTCCGGTCGGGCCGGGGGTAGTCCGGATGCCAGGTGTCCAGTCCCTCGGAATGGTGGGTTCCGGTCCGCTCCAGGGCACAGGAGTCGGCGGTCGCCGCGACGGCGACCGGCCCCGCCACCAGGCTCGTGCCGATCAGCGCGGAGAGCGAGGTGAGCACCGCCCCGACCCTGCGGAACCGCGGGTCGGAGCAGAAGCCCCCCGGCCGGGGTGCGCGCCCCCGCCCCCCGTCGGTCCGATCGGCCCAGCGCGTCCTCCGCACATCGTCCTCCCGCATGGTGTCGGGGCACGGTGCCCGCTTGGGGGGCACGGCACCCACTGTGTGCCTTCCGCCCCCCGCGTGCCCCGTTCCGGTAGGCCGTACGAGTGAGCCCCCACAGCATCACCGTGCGTAACAATCGGTCATCATCGGTCGTTGTCGCGAAGCTGCCGCGCAGGAACGATCAGCCTCTCGAAAACACGTCCGCAGACTCCGCCACATGGCCCCCGAACACTTCGCGCGACACTGGCTCGGTCGCCCGATAAGCCTCTATGATCGCCACATTTCCAGGGCGGATGCCCCAGCGAGCGCGGCGGCCCACCGCCCGGGCCATCCGCGTCAGACGAGTCCCCTGCGGGAGCGATCGGTGAATGGACCCCTCGACGGACCGGGCACGAAACCAGGTGACAGTCCCGGCACGGCAGCGCCCACCGTCACCGACAGTAGTGATCCCTCGGGCCTCAGGCCCCCTGCCTGCCCCGACGTCCCGTCCGACGTCGCCCTCGATCCGGCGGCGTTCCGCGCCGCCTTCGAGGCCGCCCGGCTCGCGATGGCCGTGATCGACGGCGAGGGCCGCGTCCTGGCCGCCAACCACGCCCTCGGCCGGCTGCTGGGCTCCCCCGCCGCCGAACTCACCGGCACGCCCGTGACCGCCCTGGCCGGGCTCGGCCTCGACGACCGCGCCCGCGACGACTGCCAGGCCGTCCTGGAGGGGCGCAGCGAGGGGATGATCCGCACCCGCCGGCTCAAACACGGGGACGGCCGTTCGGTGTGGGCCGAGGTCACCGTGGTGCCCACCGGGCGGCCCGGGAGCCGGGGCGGCACCGCCCTGCTCTCCGTCGCCGACGTCAGCGAGCGCCGCGACCTCCAGGAGCGGCTGCGCCATCTGGAGATGCACGACCCGGTCACCCGGCTGCCCAACCGCGCCCTGTTCTTCGAGCGGCTGTCCACCGCGCTCGCCGAGTCCACCACCGGCCGGATCGGGCTGTGCTACCTGGACCTGGACGGCTTCAAGGCCGTCAACGACACCCTCGGCCACCGCGTCGGCGACCGGCTCCTGGACGAGGTCGCCCAGCGGCTGCGCCGGTGCGCCGAGCCGGGCGGACACCTGGTGGCGCGGCTGGGCGGCGACGAGTTCGCCCTGCTCGCCGAGGCGTCGACCGGTACGCAGCCGCTGACCGAGCTGGCCGAGGAGGTGCTGGCCGCCCTCCAGCAGCCCTTCGACCTGGCCGGGCAGCGGCTGGCCGTCTCCGCGAGCATCGGGGTGGTGGAGCGGCCCGCCGCGGGCACGTCCGCGACGGAGCTGATGCAGGCGGCCGACACCACGCTCTACTGGGCCAAGGCGGACGGCAAGGCCCGCTGGACCCTCTTCGACCCCGAGCGCAACGCCCACCGGATGACCCGCCAGGCGCTCTCCAGCACGCTGCGTCCGGCGCTGGAGAGGGGCGAGTTCGCGCTGGAGTACCAGCCGATCGTCTCGCTCCACGACGAGTCGCTCACCGGGGTGGAGGCGCTGGTGCGCTGGCACCACCCGCAGCTCGGCACGCTCGGCCCCAACCAGTTCATCGGGCTCGCGGAGGAGAACGGCGCCATCGTCCCGCTGGGCCGCTGGATCCTCGCCGAATCGTGCCGCCAGGCCCGCCGCTGGCAGCTCGAACACCCCGATCGGCCGCTGTACGTCAGTGTGAACGTGGCCGTACGCCAGGTGTGGGACTCCGATCTGGTGACGGACGTCGCCGCGATCCTGGAGGAGACGGGGCTGCCCTCGGGGCTGCTCCAGCTGGAGCTGACCGAGTCGGCGGTGATGGGGTCGGCGGGACGGCCGCTGAAGGCGCTCCAGGCGCTCTCCGCGATGGGGGTGCGCATCGCGATCGACGACTTCGGCACCGGCTACTCCAACCTCGCCTACCTCAGCAGGCTCCCGGTGCGCGGGCTGAAGCTGGACGGCCTGTTCGTCCGCGGGTTCCGCGCCGCCCGCCCCCTCAACCCGGCGGACGAGACGATCGTCACCTCACTGGTCCAGCTCGCCCACAACCTGGGCCTGACGGTCACCGCCGAGTGCGTCGAGGGCCCCGCCCAGGCCGACCGGCTGCGCCGGATCGGCTGCGACACCGGCCAGGGGTGGCACTACTCCAAGCCGGTGCCGCCGGACCGCATCAGTCAGTTGCTGGTGGGAGACGGCAGGCCGTAGGCGTCCGCGACCAGCTCGTAGCTGCGCAGGCGCGCCGCCATGCCGTGCGCCTGCGAGGTGAGCATCAGCTCGTCGGCGCCGGTGCGCTTGGCCAGGGCGTCGAGACCGTCGCGGACCTCCTCGGCCGTGCCGTACACGATGGTGGACAGCCAGCCGCGCACGAAGTCGCGCTCCGCCTCGCCCATGGTCCGCTCGTACTCCTCGGCCTCCTCGGGCGTGGGGACCAGGCCCGGACGTCCCGTGCGCAGCCGCAGCATCGACAGGGCGCCGGTCATCACCTGGCGGTGCGCCTCGCTCCCCTCGTCCGCCGCCAGCGCCGAGACGCCGATCAGGGCGTACGGCTCGTCCAGCACCTCGGAGGGGCGGAACGAGGACCGGTACAGGTCCAGGGCGGGGAGGGTGTTGGCCGCGGAGAAGTGGTGGGCGAACGCGAAGGGCAGGCCCAGCCGGCCGGCGAGCTGCGCGCTGAAGCCGGAGGAGCCCAGCAGCCACACCGGCGGCCGGTTCGCCGACTGCACCCCGCCGGGCACGCTCCCCTGGACCGGGCCGGGGACGGCGTGGATGCGGGAGTAGGGGTGGGCGTCGGGGAAGTCGTCGTCGAGGAAGCGGATCAGCTCGGCGAGCTGGCTGGGGAACTGGTCGGCCACCTCGTGCGGGCGGTCGGTGCGCCGCAGGGCCGCGGCCGTCGCCCCGTCGGTGCCGGGCGCACGGCCCAGGCCGAGGTCGATCCGGCCGGGGGCGAGCGCCTCCAGGGTGCCGAACTGCTCGGCGATCACCAGGGGCGCGTGGTTGGGCAGCATCACCCCGCCCGAGCCGAGGCGGATGGTGGTGGTGTGCGCGGCGAGGTGGGCCAGGATGACGGCGGGCGAGGAACTGGCGACACCGGGCATGGAGTGGTGCTCGGCCACCCACAGGCGGTGGTAGCCGCGGCGCTCGGCGAGCCTGGCGATCTCGACGGAGGTGCGCAGGGCGTCGGAGGCGGTGCTGCCGGCGCCGACGGTGGCGAGGTCGAGCACGGACAGGGGGACGGGAGCGGTGCCGCGGGCGGTGCCCCGTACCGGGTCGCCGCCGGTCCGGCCCTTCCCGGCCTCGTCGTTCCGCTCCTCGTCGTTCCTCGACTCGTCGCCGGTCACCGGGTCCATCGGGGGCTTCCTCCTCGCATGTGCTGGTTGCGCCAGGAGACAAGCCCTCGGAGCGGGGTTTTATTCCTCCGACACCCTTCCGTGACATGCGCCACCCCGCCGTCGAGAACGTCGCGGCGGGCTCGGGCGCGCGGCCGTCGGGGGAATGTCGGGGAATTCCGCGGCGCGCCCTTTCCCCGTTTGTCCGGTGACACGTCGGTGAAACGCCGCGTCATTTCGGACCCTGTCCGTCGATTTCCCCGTCAATACCGACGCAACGGACAGCGGCGCGGACGAGCCCGCAACACCCGGATCAAGGGCCGGAAACGATCGGCATATTTTTCGAGGACTCGGGTAGTGGCGCGCCCATGGCTCCACCCCATAGAAACAAGATCGGAAAAACGGAAAGCGACGGAAATCACAGGGCCGCGACACGCTCCGCCACGGGAATGGGCAGACGTTCGCTGCTCGCGGGCCTGGCCGCCCTCGCGGTGACGGGCGTGGCCGGATGCAGTCGGGTTCCCGGTCCCGCGGAGGGCGGCGAGAGCCTGCTGGAACGGCTGCGCGCCCAGGGGACCGTGCGCGTGGGCATCGCGGGCGAGGTCCCCTACGGCTACATCGACAAGAACGGCGAACTGACCGGCGAGGCGCCGGAGCTCGCGAAGGTCATCTTCAAGCGGCTGGGAGTGGAGGACGTCGTCCCGGTGCCGACCGAGTTCGGCTCGTTGATCCCGGGGCTGCGCTCGCAGCAGTTCGACGTGGTCTCCGCGGGCATGTACATCAATCCCGAACGTTGTGAGCAGGTCATCTTCGCCGACCCCGAATACGTCATGCTCGACGCCTTCATCGTCCCCAAGGGCAATCCGAAGGGGCTGAACACCTACGAGGACATCGTCGAGAAGGGCGCGAGAATGGCCACCGGCACCGCGTACGCCGAGATCGACTACGCGGTCGCGGCCGGGGTGAGGCGTGACGACATCCTCATCCTGCCCGACCAGGTCGCCGGGCTGGCCGCCGTCGAGCAGGGCCGTGTGGACGTGTTCGCCGGGACCTCGCTGACCGTCCGCCAGGTGGTGGAGAACAGCGACCGGGCCGAGGCCACCGAGCCCTTCCAGCCCGTGGTGGACGGCGAGCCGGCGATCGGCGCCGGCGGCTTCGCGTTCCGCCCCACCGCCACGGACCTGCGCGACGCCTTCAACAGGGAGCTGCGCGAGCTCAAGAGGAGCGGCGAACTGCTGGAGATCATGCGGCCCTTCGGGTTCACGGAGGACGAGATGACCGACCTGACCGCGAAGGAGCTGTGCTCATGACCTGGGCCCTGTGGGAGTCCTACATGCTGCCCGGCGTCTGGATCACCGTCCAGGTCACGGTGTACAGCGCGGCGCTGGCCGCGGTGGTCGCCTTCGCCGTCGGCACGGCGCGCACCTCCCGGCTGTGGATCGTGCGCTTCCTCTCCGGCGCGTACTTCGAGATCTTCCGCGGCGCCTCGGCGCTGGTGTTCATGTTCTGGCTGTTCTTCGCGCTGCCGATCGCCGCCGGTTGGCAGCTCGTCCCCCTGTGGGCGGGCGTGCTGGCGCTGGGCCTGACCTACGGCGCGTACGGCTCGGAGATCGTGCGCGGCGCGCTGGCCGCGGTCTCCCCCGCCCAGCGCGAGGCCGGGATCGCCCTGAGCTTCACCCGGTGGCAGCGGCTGCGGCGCATCGAACTGCCGCAGGCGTGGCCGGAGATGGTCCCGCCGTTCAACAACCTCGCCATCGAGCTGTTGAAGGGCACCGCCCTGGTCTCGGTGATCAGCGTCGCCGACATGACCTTCGCGGCCAACCTCATCCGCTTCACCACCAACGACAGCGCCCCGATCTACACGCTCCTGCTGCTGATGTACTTCGTGCTGGCCTTCGTCGTCACCCGCGGCATGCGGCTGCTGGAGCGCAGGGCCAAGGCCGGGGTCGGGCAGGCGCCGCCGCCGCGCCGCGGCCTGATGGGCGGTCTCTCCCGCCGGACGGCGACCGGCGACGCCGCCGGTGACGCCGTCACCGGCGCCGCCGCTTCGGGAGGTGCCCGGTGAACTGGGACTGGAACGTCGTCTCCGAGTTCCTGCCGCGCTTCTGGGACGGGGTGGTCCTCACCCTCCAGGCCCTGGTGCTCGGCAGCCTGCTGGCCTTCACCCTCGGCCTGGTGTGGGCCGTCGCGCAGCGCTCGGCGCGGGCGTGGATCCGGGTGCCGGTGACCGCGGTCACCGAGTTCGTCCGCAACACCCCGCTGCTGGTGCAGCTGTTCTTCCTCTTCTACGTGGTGCCCGAGTGGGGTCCGAGCATGTCCCCGCTGGCGACGGGCGTGCTCGGCCTCGGCCTGCACTACTCGACGTACACCGCCGAGGTCTACCGGGCCGGCATCGACGGCGTGCCCAAGGGCCAGTGGGAGGCGGCCAAGGCGCTCAGTCTGCCGCCGACCCGCACCTGGGGGGCGGTGATCCTGCCGCAGGCGATCCGCCGCGTGGTGCCCGCGCTGGGCAACTACGTCATCGCCATGCTGAAGGACTCGCCGCTGATCGCGATCATCGGTGCCCTGGAGATGCTCGGCGAGGCGCGCGCCTACGGCTCCGAGACCTTCCGCTTCCTGGAGCCGATCACCGTCGTCGGCCTCGCCTTCATCGCCATCGCCTACCCGGCTTCCCTCCTCCTCCGAACCCTGGAGCGTCGTCTTGTCCGCTGAGCCCATCCACGAGAACGCCATCGAGCGCGCCGCCGCGGACGGCCGCGAACTGATCCGCTTCGACAAGGTCACCAAGCGCTTCGGCGACCACGTCGTCCTGGACCAGCTCGAATTCAGCGTCTCCGCGGGGAAGCACGTCACCCTCATCGGACCGTCGGGATCGGGCAAGACCACGATCCTGCGGCTGCTGATGACCCTCACCAGGCCCGACGAGGGCACCATCACCGTCGACGGCGAGTACCTCACCCACGAGGAGAAGGGCGGCAGGCTCGTCCCCGCCGGCGAGAGGCACGTCCGCGAGGTGCGCAAGAAGATCGGCATGGTCTTCCAGCAGTTCAACCTCTTCCCCAACATGAAGGTGCTGCGGAACGTCACCGAGGCGCCGGTCCACGTCCTGGGCCTGGGGAAGGAGGAGGCCGAACAGCGGGCGCGCGAACTGCTGGAGACGGTCGGTCTGGCCGACCACCTCGACAAGTACCCCTCGCAGCTCTCCGGCGGCCAGCAGCAGCGCGTGGCCATCGCCCGCGCGCTGGCCATGCGGCCGCAGGTGCTGCTGCTGGACGAGGTCACCTCGGCGCTCGACCCCGAGCTGGTCGCCGGGGTGCTGGACGTCCTGCGGGACATCGCGCACACCACGGACATCACCATGCTCGTCGTCACCCACGAGATGAACTTCGCCCGCGACATCTCGGACGAAGTGCTGATGTTCAACGAGGGCAAGGTGATCGAATCCGGTCCACCGGAGAAGATCTTCAACGACCCGGACCACGAGCGCACCCGGGAGTTCCTGGGTGCGGTCCTCTGACCGGTCCGGTCGCCGCGGCGTGAAGGGCCGCGGCCCGCCACGAGACCGGCGACCGCCCGCGGACTCCCGCCGCGGGCGGTCGCACCGCCCGAGGGGGGCACCGTGACACTGCTGCACTCTCCCGGGGACCACTCCCCGGAGCATCCGGAGGTGCCGGCGCGTCTGCTGCCGGTGCGGCACGCGCTGCGCGTGCTGGAGGCGGTCGCCGGACACGAGGGGGGCGTGAGCGAGGAGCGGCTGGCCGCCGAGACGGGCCTGCCGCCCGCCTACCTGGCCACGCTGCTGTGGACGCTGCGCCGCGAGGGGTACCTGGACCGTCCGGAGGACGGCACCCATGTCGCCGGCGAGGCGCTGTCCCGGCTCGGCGGCGCCGGCGCCCGGGGGACCGGCGGCACCCGGCCCGGCCGGGTCCGCGGGAGCGGCGGCGGTCTGGGGCCGGCGCTGCGCGAGCGGCTGCGGTGGACGCTCGCCCGGCTGCGGGACTCGATCGGCGCGGCGGTCTACCTGGGCCTGTACCGCGACGGCGAGGTGGAGGTCGTCCTGTGCGCCGACAGCCCCCGGACCCCCGCGATCGACGAGTGGGTGGACTTCCGCGCCGCCGGGCACGCCACCGCGGTCGGCAAGTGCCTGCTGGGGCAGCTGGACCACGGCGCGCGCCGGGACCACCTGGACCGGCATCCGCCCGCGCGGCTGACCCCGCGCACGATCACCGACACCAGGGTGCTGCTCGACCTCCTGGACCGGCAGCCGCCGACCGTGCCGGTCCTGGACGTCCAGGAGTACGCGACCGACACGGTCTGCGCGGCCGTCCCGGTCACGGTCGGGTCGACCGTCGGCTCCCTGGCGCTGTCCCTGCCGGTCGAGCACGCCCACCGGCTGCGGCGGGCCGCCGAGGCGTTGAACGAGCAGGCCGTCCGGGTCGTGCTCCCGCTCACCCTGTGAGCCCCGGCCGGCCGTGGCGTCGGGCACCCCTCGGGACCGGGTAGTATGGAGGCACGACAGCGCGTCCGGAGCCCTTCCGGAACGCGACTGCCGACCAGGCGCCGCTAGCTCAGTTGGTTAGAGCAGCTGACTCTTAATCAGCGGGTCCGGGGTTCGAGTCCCTGGCGGCGTACCGTGACCGAAGGCCCCTCGCCCTCCGCGAGGGGCCTTCGGCGTGCCGCCGTCAGGACCGGGTGTCGCGCGAGCCGTCCACGGCGGGGGTGTTCCCGAACTTGTCGACGGCCTGGTAGTAGACCCAGGCGGTGCTGTCGCAGGACGTCTTGGTGGCACCGCTGTAGCGGGCGCACACCCGCTTGAGGTCGGCGTAGAAGGCGTCGTCCAGACGGGCCTTGTTGGCGTCGAAGGCGCCGATGGCCTTGTAGTTGCGGTAGCCGAAGTCGTGGCGCGCGCAGGCGGTCTGGAAGGGGAAGCCGAAGGGGTTGTCGGGCGAGGTGCTGCAGTAGTCGGTGGACCAGTCGAAGCCGTAGGCGCCCCAGGCGCCCTGGTTGTTTCTCGCGGCCAGCCAGGCGTTGTAACTGGTCGCGCTGGTCTGGGTCCAGGAGGCGAGCACCTGGGGCTTGTCGGCGGGGGCCGCCGAGGCGGAGCCCGCCAGGCCGAGCGCGGTGGGCAGGGAGAGGGCGGCGGCGGCCAGGGACACGACGGATCGGCGGCGCATGGGGAACCTCCGGGTGCGGGGGTGGGGGGACGCCTCACCGGGGTTCCGTGAGGCGCGGTGATCCTTCCGGCAGGGGTATCACCGGCGCTCACTGCTGTCATGTACAGAACCGGACAGTGGACCGATCTCCGCTTCTCGTTGGCCGAAAATCGACCATGCAGGAGACCGACATACGGCACGCGGCGCCCCGGAACGCACCAGAGGGGGCGGGCCCTCGACGGACCCGCCCCCTCCCGTCCGGAGCGCGGCTCAGAACGTCACGTCGGAGCAGGCGTAGAAGGCGTTGGCCGTGTCGTGGACGGTCCAGACGCCCAGGATGAGGTGCCTGCCGGACTTGTTGGTCGGGATGGTGCCCTGGTGGCTCTCGGTGAAGGCGGGCTGACGGCCGCCCATGTGCACCGTCATGAACGGCTGCGGCTCCAGGGAGGCCCGGGTGAGCGGCTTGGTCGGGTCCCAGCCGTCCTTGGTGATGTAGTACTTGAAGTCGGTGGTGCGGTGCGGGGCCGTCATCTTCCAAGTGAAGGTGAAGCCCTGGCCGGGACGGAGTTGGGTCGCGGGCCAGTTGCCGCCGCGCGGGTCGTCGAGCTGCGCGAACGCGGCGTTGCCGGCCGAACAGATCTTGCCGTCGGCGGGACCGGCGGCCGGGAAGCCCTTGGGGCCCTCGACGCTCTGAGGCTCCCACTGGATGGAACCGCAGTTGGTCACGGTGCCGTTGGCGCAGTACGCCTGCCGACTCATGGGCGACTGGGTGTAGCCGTGCCCCTGGGCGCTGCCGCCGGTCGCGAGCACCGTCGTGGCGGCGACACCGAAACCGACCAGGGCAGTGGTGATCCTTTTGCGCATCCTTCGCTCCTGAACGTGGGGGGTCTTGTGGCCCGTGGGGGGCGGGCACGCGGAAGACTGCGGTCTAGACCAAGTCAGACCGTAGCCTTTCCCGTTAGTCATGTCCAGACCAATGGAATGCGCGCTTCACCCAGGGCGCGCCCTTCGACGCCTCGACGATCTCCGCGTTGGGCATGTCATTGGTCCGGACCCATTCCCGCGCCTCCTCGGGCGTCCGGCCCCCCGCCACCTGGCGCTCCACCAGCCGCCGTCGACGCTCCTCCGGGTCGGCGTCCACGTACCACACCTCGTCCATCACCCCACGCGCCTCGGACCAACCGGGCAGCTCACAGGCCAGGTAGTTGCCCTCGGTCACCACCAGCTCTGCGCCGGGGCGGACCACGTGCCGGGCCGCGACCGGCTCGTCCAGGGTCCGGTCGAAGTCGGGTACGTAGATGTCGTGGTCACCTTCGACCACCAGACGCCTCAACAAGGCGACGTATCCGTGGACGTCGAAGGTCGGCGGGGAACCCTTGCGGGAGGTCAGGCCCAGCCGTTCCAATTGGGCGTTGGACAGGTGGAAGCCGTCGAGCGGAACGTACGCCGCCGCCAGGGGCCCGTACCGCCGGCGAAGCCCCTCCACCAGCGCCCGCGCCAGCGTGGACTTGCCCGCGCCGGGCGGCCCGGCGAGGCCGAGCACGGCCCGCGCGCCTTCCTTACGATCCGTCAGATCCCGTGCCGAATCCAGTAGTTCATCGGTACGCATGATCGTGAACGGTAACGTCTCGGACATCAGTGCCACATTGACGCGTCTTGGCCGCCGCCGATAATTTTCTGCGCATTGTCCGGTGGGGAGGGGGCCTCGGCACGAGGCACCGCCGGACGCGTCTGGGGGGACGTATTCGTGTTGTCCGCTGTCCTGGTGGCAGCGTCCTGCGTGCTGCTCGTGGCCGCCACACTCCAGTTGTGGTGGATGATGCACGCCTGGCGCACACCCGACACTCTGCGCCGCACCACCTTCCGTGAGCCCGACGGGGCCCACCACCACTCCTTCTCGCTCCTCGTACCGGCACGCCACGAGGAACGGGTGCTCGGCCACACCGTCGAGCAGATGCTCCGCTGCGAGCACACCGACTTCGAGATCATCCTCATCGTCGGCCACGACGACCCCGGCACCGCGGCCATCGCCCACCGGCTCGCCGAGGAGCACCCCGAGCGGGTCCGGGTGGTCACCGACACCCACGCGGCGAAGAACAAGCCGCGCGCGATGAACACCGCGCTCCCGCACTGCCGCGGGGACATCGTGGGCGTCTTCGACGCCGAGGACATCGTCCATCCCGAACTGCTCACCCACGTCGACGCCGCGTTCCGCGGCACCGGCGCCGACGTGGTGCAGGCCGGCGTCCAGCTGATCAACTACGACAGCGACTGGTACAGCGTCCGCAACTGTCTGGAGTACTTCTTCTGGTTCCGCAGCCGGCTGCACCTGCACGCCGCCAAGGGCTTCATCCCGCTCGGCGGCAACACCGTCTTCGTCCGCACCGACCTGCTGCGCGCCACCGGCGGCTGGGACGGGAACTGCCTGGCCGAGGACTGCGACCTGGGCGTACGGCTGTCCAGCAACGGCGCGCGGACGGTGGTCGCGTACGAGGCCGGGCTGGTCACCCGCGAGGAGACCCCGGACTCCCTCGGCGGCCTGTTCCGGCAGCGCACCCGCTGGAACCAGGGCTTCCTCCAGGTGCTGCGCAAGGGCGAGTGGCGACGGCTGCCCTGGCGGCAGCGGATGCTGGCCCGCTTCACGCTGTGGACGCCGTTCTTCCAGGCGTTCACCGGGCTGATGACCGCCATCGGCCTGTTCATCGCCCTCACCGGCGGAATCCCCCTGCCCATCTCGCTCTTCGCCTGGCTGCCGGTGCTGCCCATGGGCGTCATGCTCGTCTTCGAGTGCGTGGGGCTCCACGACTTCGGGCGGCAGTACGGGTTCCGCGTCCGACCGGTCCACTACGCCCGGCTGGTCCTCGGGACGCCCCTGTACCACCTGGTCCTGGCCGCCGCGGCGGCCAGGGCGGTGTGGCGGGAGTACACCGGCCGCACCGACTGGGAGCTGACCCGCCACGTCGGCGCCCACCTCGGCCGCGACGAACGCTCGGACGAGCACCGCGACGAGCACCGCGACGAGCGCGTTCCCGCCTGAGCCCGGCCGCCCCTCCCCCGGCCGGTGCGGGCCCGACGACGCGCCCGCACCGTCGCCCCACGCATCGATCCGTCACGCCCGTACCGGCGTCCGCGTCGGGCCGCCGCGCGCCCGCGCCGCCGCGCGCACCCGACACCACCGCTCACAGGAGTGTCCCGTGACCGTGCTCCAACAGCCTCCCGACGACACCCTCGCCGACCCGACCGCCCCACGCGGCGACCCGGGCGGCGCGGACGGTGCCCCCGCGGGCGCCTCCTCCGCCTCCCCGCGCCGGCGCGGGGACCTTCCGCTCGCCCTCGTGCTCACCGCCCTGGTGACGGTCGTCCAGGCGTGGAACCTGGGCGCCTTCCCCGGCGTCGGCGACGACGAGGGCACCTACCTCGCCCAGGCGTGGGCCGTGCGCACCGGCGAGGGCCTGGCCCACTACACCTACTGGTACGACCACCCGCCCGTCGGCTGGCTCCACCTCGCCGCCCTCTCCTGGCTCCCCGAACTGCTCCTGCCCGACCTGGCCTCGGTCGCCGCGGGCCGCGTGGTGATGCTGGTCCCGACGGCGGTGAGCTGCCTGCTCGTGGCGGCCCTGTGCCGCCGGATGGGGATGCGCCGCTGGACGGCCGCCCTGGCCCTGCTGCTCTTCGGCCTCTCCCCGCTGTCGATCACGATGCACCGGCAGGTCTACCTCGACAACATCGCCGTCCCCTGGATGCTCGCCGCCTTCGTGCTGGCGCTCTCGCCGCGCCGCCACCTGTGGCACCACATCGCGGCCGGCGTCTGCGCCTCGGTGTCGGTGCTGTCGAAGGAGACGATGGTCCTGGTCCTGCCCGCGCTGCTGTACGCGCTGTACCAGGGCAGCGACCGGACCACCCGCGCCTTCTCCTTCGCCGGGACGATCACCGCCTTCGCGCTGACCGTGGTCGTCTACCCGCTGTACGCGCTGCTGCGCGGCGAACTGCTGCCCGGCGAGGGCCACGTCTCGCTGTGGGACGGCATCGCCTTCCAACTCGCCGACCGCGCGGGCTCGGGCGCGATGTGGCAGGAGGGCACCGGCTCGCGGCAGGCCCTGGAACAGTGGCTGGCCGCCGACCCCGTCCTGCCGGTGGCCGGCTGCGCGGCGGCGGTGCTCGCCCTGGCGGTGCGGCGGGTGAGACCGGCCGCGGTCGCGGTGCTGCTCCTGGTCGCGGTGGCCCTGCGCCCCGACGGCTACCTGCCGCAGATGTACGTCATCCAGCTCCTGCCGTTCCTCGCCGTCTGCCTCGCCGGAGTCGCCGACGCCGCGACCCGCCTGACGGCCCGTACGGCCGCCGGCGCCCGGCCGGCGCCGCGCCTGGCCGCCGCGCTCGCGGTGCCGGCGCTGGTGGCGGTCGGCTGCGCGCTGCTGGTCGCGCCGCGCTGGTACGACGGCGACCGGACGGCCACCACGGCCCGCGGCAACAGCGCCTACGAGCAGGCCGCCCGCTGGCTGCGCACCTCCCTGCCCGGCGACACCCCCGCCGAGCGGGCGCGGCAGCGGATCGTCGTGGACGACACGCTCTGGCTGGACGCGGTCCGGGGCGGCGCCGAACCGGGGCTGGGCGCCATCTGGTTCTACAAGGTCGACCTCGACCCGGCCGTCACCAGGGCCCTGCCCCGCGGCCACCGCGACCTGGACTACATCGTCTCCTCGCCGATCGTCCGCACCGACCGCAACCACCTGCCCATCGTCCGCGCGGCCCTGCGGGACTCCACCGTGGTGGAGGTCTTCGGCTCCGGCGACGACCGCATCGAGATCCGCCGGATCGGAGACGACCGCCCATGAACCCTGCCCCCTCCCCGCCGGAGGTCGACGGCGAACCCGCCCCGGCCCGTCCGCCGCTGCCGATCCCGCCACCGCCGCCGGTCTCGGCGCCGCGCCGGCCCGAGCCCGCCGCCCGGACGCGCCCGCGCGCCCGGCCGCGGTCGGCGCGGGGCCGCGCCGTCGGGTTCGGCCTGATCGGGCTCTCCGGCTTCCTGCCCAACCTCGGGGTGCTGTGGCTGCTCACCTCGCCCGCCGGGATGCACGAGGCACCGGCCGTCGTCCTGGCCAACCAGGCCGGAATCTTGTGGAACTTCCTGCTCACCGACCGGCTGCTGTACGGCGGGACGCCCGCGGCGCCGCCCCGCCCCGCCGGGCTGCGGCTGTTGTCGTACACCGCCGTCAACAACGCCGACCTGCTCGTCCGCGTACCGCTGACCACCTGGCTGGTGTCCGGCCTCGACTGGCCTCCCGTGCCCGTGTCCGGCGCGCTGCTGCTCGCCTTCGCGGCGGCGCGCTTCCTGCTCGTGGACCGGCTCCTGTACCGCGCCCACCGGCCGGACCCGCTCGAACCGCCCTCCACCGACCAGATCCCAGAGCCGACGACGCACCACACGAGGAGCTGAAGGAGCGACCATGAGTGCCCGTGCCCGTCCCCCGATCCGCACCCCCGCCCGCCGCCACCGCCGCGCCGGGCGCCTGCGCCGGACCACCGCGCTCCCCCTGCTGCTCTCCGCGCTGCTGGCGACCGGGCTGTCCCTGTCCCCGGCCGCCGCCGACCCGGCGCCCGCCGCGGAGAACCTGCTGGTCGACCCCGGCTTCGAGACGTCGGACGGGGACGGCTTCGCCCAGTGCTGGCAGCGGGCCGGCTGGGGCGACAACACCTTCGCGTACTCCCTGACCACCGACGCGCACACCGGCGACCGCGCGGCGCGGCTGACGGTCACCGACTGGGCGAGCGGCGACCGCAAGATCATGGTCGAGGAGACCGCGGCGTGCGCCCCCGAGGTCGAGCCGGGCAAGCAGTACGACCTGGCGGTCCACTACACCTCCACCACCGACAACACCGTCTTCACCGCCTTCCGCCACGACCCGCGACAGGGCTGGCTGTACTGGACGGACCTCAAGACGCTGCCCGCCACCGGCACCTACACCCGTGCCGAGGTGCGCACCCCGCAGGTCCCCGAGGGCACCGACCGGATCGCCTGGGGCGTCACCGTCTACGGCGGGGGCGGCACCCTCACCCTCGACGACGCCGAGATGACCGCCGTCGCGGTCGATCCGCCCGAGGAGCCCCAGGACCCCGACGCGTCGGGGTCCTGGGAGGTGCGCCAGATGGACGCGGAGGCGCGCGCCATGCACTTCGTCCAGCTCCACAACGGCAAGGTGCTGATGATCGCGGGCTCGGGCAACGACCCGGACCGCTTCGCGGCGGGCACCTTCACCTCCCACCTGTACGACCCGGCCACCGGGGAGATGACGGACGTCGACACCCCCGAGGACCTCTTCTGCTCCGGGCACGTCCACCTGGAGGACGGCCGGGTGCTGGTCATGGGCGGCAACCTGGACTACCCGGCCGCCGACGGCTCGCACGGCTACAAGGGCCTGAAGAACTCCTACGTCTTCGACCCGGCCACCAACGAGTACACCCGGGTGAACGACATGAACGCCGGGCACTGGTACCCCTCGGCCACCGTGTTGGGCAACGGCGACGTCCTCTCCCTCGGCGGCCTGGACGAGAAGTCCGAGGGAACGGTCACCGCCGAGTACTTCTCCGCCGACCGGCAGCGCTGGCTCGGCCTGCACGAGGTCAACCAGACCTGGTCGTTCTGGGGCCTGTACCCGTCGATGATCCTCCTCCAGGACGGCCGGCTGTTCTACAGCGGCAGCCACGTCTTCGGCAACGGCCTGCCGGGGACGGGCGCCTCGCTGTACGACTACGGCACCGGGACGATCACCGACGTGCCCGGCCTGCGCCGCAAGGACGAGCGCGACCAGTCGATGAGCGTCCTGCTGCCCCCGGCCCAGCGGCAGCGGGTGGCGACCTTCGGCGGCGGCAACGTCGACAGCAACCCCGCCGCCCACCGGCTCACCGACATCGTCGACCTGGGCGTGCCCGACCCGGCCTACGTCCCCGGCCCGGACCTGCCGCGGGGCCACTACTCCGACGGCACCCCGCAGACGGGCGACGAGGGGAAGATGTACGTCTCGGCGGTGATCCTGCCGGACGGCACCGTGCTGGAGACCGGCGGCGCGCTCCACAACCGGGCCGAGCCGGTGCACGAGGCGTCGATCTTCGACCCGACGACCGACACCTTCACCCCGGTGGCCCCCGACCCCGAGCCGCGCGGCTACCACTCCGGTTCGCTGCTGCTGCCCGACGGCCGGGTGCTGAGCTACGGCGACAACCCCGGTGACGGCAGCTACGCCACCACCCTGTCGCTGTACTCGCCGCCGTACCTGTCCAAGGGGCCGCGGCCCGACATCGCGCCCCCGTCCTCGCGGGAGTGGACGTACGGCACCGAGAACCGGATCACCGTCTCCGGCGGCGGGCAGATCACCAAGGCCGCGCTGGTCCGGCCCGAGGCGGTCACCCACTCCTCCGACCCCAACCAGCGCTACGTCGACCTGCCGATGACGGTGCACGGCGAGGCGCCCGGCGGCGGCACGGAGATCGGCCTGAACCTGACCGACAACCCGAACCTGGCCCCGCCCGGCTGGTACATGCTCTTCGTCACCGACGCGAACGGCGTGCCGTCGGTCGCCGAGTGGGTGAGGATCGAGGGCGAGGAGCAGGCCGCCCGGACGCTGCGGACCGAACCGGCGGCGGACGCGACCTCGCCGAAGGCGGGCACCGGCGACGCCGAGGCGTCCGAGCGGCACGGGAGGCACGGGACGTCCGAGCACGGGAAGCGGCCCCGCCGCCCGGCCCGGGACGTCGAGGCGTGGGTGGACGGCTGCGACCGCTCCTACGGCGACCCCTCGCAGTGCCTGCCGAGCGTCTTCCCCGCGGAGGTGAAGGGCTCCGCCGCCAAGTGCCGCTGGCTGGACGGCCAGGGCTGGAAGCCCTTCCCGGTCCACGGCCGGGACCGGCACCGGTTGGACACCGACCGCGACGGCACGGCCTGCGGGCGGGGCGACCGGGGAGGTGCCATCGGCTGACGGCCGACCGCGCCGCGGCGGGCCGCCGCGGCGCGGTGGGACGGAGCACCCTCCGGCGTCGGGTATGCTGGTTCTCGCAGGTCGGCGGGTCGGCGCACATCGCGCGGGCCACAGTCCCTGCGGGCGCCGCTAGCTCAGTTGGTTAGAGCAGCTGACTCTTAATCAGCGGGTCCGGGGTTCGAGTCCCTGGCGGCGTACCCACCCCTTCGGGCCCCACCGTCTCGCGGTGGGGCCCGAACGCGTCTCCGGGGCCGTCGGCGGTCGCGTCCGGGCTCGTCCGGTGGGCGAGCGCTCAGTCGATGCCCCGGCAGATGTGCTGCTCGCCCTCGTCGTCGTCGTCCCCGGCGAGGCGCAGCGGCGGCGGAGAGAGCGGCAGTTCGTCGAAGGCCCGCCCGGCGGCAGGCTGTTCGTCGGCTTCCGGTTGCGCTGTGTCATACATGGCGGAACGACAGCCTCCGTGTCCAGGGAATCTCGGTCCTCCGAGTACCGCGTCCCCCGCCGTTCAATCCCGGGCGGGCGGAGGCGACAACCGGTTCGGCCGTAAGCTTCACCCTTGCGGCCACACCTCGTGGTCCGTGAAACTGTCCTGCCATCATGGGCTCCCCGCCCGCAGGGGGACGCGAAGAGGCGACGGGGGCCTCACACCGGAATCCCGGACGACGGTACGGAACCGCGAGGCGGCCGTCCCGTGTCCGAGTGGGCAACGGTCGTACACACCACGTCCGGACCGGGGATCGTGAGCGCGCGGGGGGCATCGGCACGAGGGCACGCGCCTCGCCGCGTGCAGGGGGTTGGAAGTCATGACGTCGACGCCTACCGGCGCCGGGCAGCCACGGCTGCCCGACCACGACCCGTCCCAGACCCTGATGCTGGGCATACCCCGGCAACTCCGCCGCGGGCGGGGCACCGACGGGCGGAGGAGCGACGGTCGCGGCGGCCGCTGGTGGCACAAGGCACCGCCGCGCTACGACTACGAGCACTACAGCCGGCTCGCCGGGCCCCTCACCCAACCGGACCCGGGCAGGCCGTACCGCGTGCGCTACCGCAGCCTGCTCGCCGACGAGCCGCACCGCGTCGGCGCCGCCCTGCTGCTGGGCGCCGCGCCGCTGGTCTCCCTCGGTCTGCTGATCTGGCTGCTCCAGCCCGCCCACTGGACCCAGCGCGACGACGGCTCGGTCTCCGACCTGGTCCTCAAGCTCGACATCGTGATGCTGATCTCGATCGGCCTGATCGAGCTGTTCCGCACCGTCAACGTCTTCTCCAACGCCCACGCCACCCTGGTGGCCCGCGACCCCGTCCCGGTGGTGCCCGAGCCCGGCACCCGCGTCGCCTTCCTCACCTCCTTCGTGCCCGGCAAGGAGCCGTTGGAGATGGTCACGAGGACCCTGGAGGCGGCCGTGAGGGTCCGGCACCGGGGCACCGTGCACGTCTGGCTGCTGGACGAGGGCGACGACCCGGAGGTGAAGAAGGTCTGCGCGCGCCTGGGCGTGCGCCACTTCACCCGCAAGGGCGTACCCCAGTGGAACCAGGCCAAGGGCCCGCACCGGGCCAAGACCAAGCACGGCAACTACAACGCCTGGCTCCAGGCGCACGGCGACGACTACGACTTCTTCGCCTCCGTCGACACCGACCACGTGCCGCAGCCCAACTACCTGGAGCGGATGCTCGGCTTCTTCCGCGACCCGGACGTCGGCTTCGTCATCGGCCCGCAGGTGTACGGCAACTACGACACCTTCGTCACCAAGGCCGCCGAGAGCCAGCAGTTCCTCTTCCACGCCCTGATCCAACGGGCCGGCAACCGCTACGGCGCCCCGATGTTCGTCGGGACCAGCAACGCCGTGCGGATCAGCGCGCTCAAGCAGATCGGCGGCCTGTACGACTCCATCACCGAGGACATGGCCACCGGCTTCGAGATGCACCGGGCCCGCAACCCGCTCACCGGCAACACGTGGCGCTCGGTCTACACCCCGGACGTGCTGGCCGTCGGCGAGGGCCCCAACTCCTGGACGGACTTCTTCACCCAGCAGCTCCGCTGGAGCCGCGGCACCTACGAGACCATCCTCAAGCAGTTCTGGAAGGCGCCCTTCACGCTGCCGCCGGGCAAGCTGCTCAACTACACCCTGATGGTCGTCTTCTACCCGATGTCGGCGCTCAACTGGATCCTGGCGGCGCTGAGCTGCGCCCTCTTCCTGGGATTGGGCGCCTCCGGCGTGCAGATCGACCCGGTGATCTGGATGATGCTCTACGGCAACGCCTCCGCGCTCCAGATCGGCCTGTACGTCTGGAACCGGCGGCACAACGTCTCCCCCCACGAGCCCGAGGGGTCCGGCGGCGTCGCGGGCATGGTGATGTCCGCGCTCTCCGCGCCGATCTACGCACGCTCCCTGCTGGACGCGGTACTGCGCCGCAAGAGCGCGTTCGTGGTGACGCCCAAGGGCGACTCCGCCAGCCCGGACACCCTCTTCGGCACCTTCCGCGTCCACCTGTTCTTCATCGCCGTCTTCGGCGGCTCGCTGGTCGGCTCCTTCTGGCTGGGCCACGACCACCCGGCGATGATCACCTGGGCCTCTCTCGCCCTCCTGATCACCACGGCGCCGATCCTCGTCTGGCGCTGGACCCTCCGTCAGGAGAGGAAGAAGCGGCGGGCCGGCCGGAGGAGGGCCGGCCGGAGCGGGGGTGACGGCTCCGGTGGGGCCGCCGACCGGCCGACGGCCGCCCCGGCCGCCTCGTCGGAGGAGACCATGCAGATCGTCCTTGGGGGACAGCGACAGTGAAGTACCGACCGAGCCGCCGTGCACGCCGGATCGCCGTCACCACGGTGGTCGTCCTGGCCCTGGCCGGGATGAACGGGCCCGCGCTCTACCGCTTCGGCAGCGAGACCTACCACGACTACAAGATCAACCAGCCCGAGTACAAGGCCGCGAACGGGCACTGGAAGGTCGTGGACGTCCCGGAGGAGCACCGGATCAACACGATCCACGCGGCGCTGCTGCACACCGGCAAGGTGCTGCTCATCGCGGGCTCCGGCAACGACGCCCAGCAGTTCGAGGCCAAGACCTTCCGCACGGTGCTGTGGGACCCGGAGGAGAACACCTTCGAGGACGTCCCCACGCCCAACGACCTGTTCTGCGCCGGGCACACCCAGCTGCCCGACGGAAAACTGCTGGTCGCCGGCGGCACCCAGCGCTACGAGACCCTCGAAGGCGACGTGGAGAAGGCCGGCGGCCTGATGATCGTCTACAACGAGAACCCGGACAAGCCGAAGACCTTCCCCGCCGGCACCCGCTTCACCGGCCGCTCCAACGGCAGGACCTTCGCCTCCAACGCCCCGATCGTCGTGCCGCGCGCCAAGAAGAGGGTCGACCCGGTCACCGGCGAGGTGACGGTCACCGCCGGCTCGGCGCGGGTCTACGTGGAGGCCCTGAAGAAGGGCAGGAAGCACCAGACCGGAACCCAGGACCAGTACCGCATCCACGGCCTGAGGGGCGAGGACGGCCGGAACCTCTACGGCATCGCCCAGAAGCTCTCCTTCGACAAGAAGGACTTCCAGGGCATCAAGGACGCCTACGAGTTCGATCCGGTGGCCGAGCGCTACGTCAAGGTCGACCCGATGATGGAGGCCCGCTGGTACCCGACGCTGACCACCCTGGAGGACGGCAGCGTCCTGTCGGTCTCCGGGCTGGACGAGATCGGCCAGGTCGTCCCCGGCAAGAACGAGATCTACGACCCGAAGACCAGGAAGTGGTCGTACACCTCCGCCAAGCGGTTCTTCCCCACCTACCCCGCGCTCTTCCTCGCCGACGACGGCAAGATCTTCTACACCGGCTCCAACGCCGGCTACGGCCCGGCCGACGAGGGCCGCACCCCCGGCATCTGGGACCTGGAGACCAACGAGTTCCGGGAGGTGCCGGGCATCGGCGACCCGAAGATCCTGGAGACCTCCATGTCGGTGCTGCTGCCGCCCGCCCAGGAGCAGCGGTACATGGTGCTCGGCGGCGGCGGGGTCGGCGAGAGCCGCGAGGTCACCGCCAGGACCCGGATCGTGGACCTCACCGAGGAGAACCCGCGGTTCACCGACGGCCCCGACCTGTACGCCCCGGTCCGCTACCCCAGCAGCGTGATCCTCCCCGACGACACGGTGCTGACCACCAACGGCTCCGGCGACTACCGCGGCCGCAGCGACTCCAACGTCCTGAAGGCCGAGCTGTACGACCCGAAGGCCGACACCACCCGTCCGGTGGCCGACCCGCTGGTGGGCCGCAACTACCACTCGGGCGCGCTGCTGCTGCCCGACGGCCGGGTGATGACCTTCGGCTCCGACTCGCTGTTCGCCGACGCGGCCAACACCAAGCCGGGCGATTTCGAGCAGCAGATCGACCTCTACTCCCCGCCGTACCTCTTCCAGGGGGACCGGCCCGAGCTGCGCGGCACCGACGAGCCGAAGACGGTGGAGTTGGGCGGGACGGTGACGTACGCCTCGAAGG
Organism: Streptomyces macrosporus; assembly: GCF_039533145.1. NCBI lineage: Bacteria > Bacillati > Actinomycetota > Actinomycetes > Kitasatosporales > Streptomycetaceae > Streptomyces > Streptomyces macrosporus. The sequence goes on along the minus strand of NZ_BAAASZ010000012.1, from coordinate 46,002 downwards.
ACGCCGCGCGGATCAGGACCGCCCGGCTGATCCGGCCCGGCTCCTTCACCCACGTCACCAACGTCGAACAGCGCTCCGTCGCCGTGGAGTTCGAGCGGACGGAGGACGGACTGGCCTTCACCCTCCCGGACGACCCGTCGCTGGTGCCGCCCGGCTACTACATGCTCACCGTGGTGGACGACAAGGGCGTGCCCTCCGAGGCGGTCTGGCTGAAGGTCCCGGTCTCGCCGAAGGCGAAGTCGGTGGGCTGAGCCGGTGGAGCGAGCCGGTGGAGCGAGCGCCCCGCGCCGCGGTCGCGAGAGGGCCGCCGGCGGATCCCCTCGGGGATCCGCCGGCGGCCCTCCGCCGTTTCCGGCGCTCGTTCCCCGGCCTACTTCCCGGCGTTGCGCACGAGTTCGAGCGCGTACTCCTCCCACCACACGCCCGCCTGCGGACCGCCTTTGCAGGCGCCGTCCGACTCCCCGGGCCGCTTGATCCACAGGTAGGCGTCGACCAGCTCCTCGCCGGTCCGCGTGGTGGGCTCCTCGCCCAGCGCCCGGCCCGGCGGGTTGCACCACGCCTCGGCGTCCTCCTCGCCGTCGACCGGGCCGTTGCCGTTGCGGCTGGTGTCGATCACGAAGTGCTTGCCGCCGACCATGGAGGACAGGCGCTTGCCGTAGTCGATGTTCTCCTCGGTGGTCTGGTAGTTGGAGACGTTGAGCGCGAAGCCGTCCGCGCGGGCGATGCCGGCCCGCCTGAGCGGTTCGACCATCCCTCCGGGGTCCTTGATCCAGCGCGGGTTGCCCGCGTCGATGTAGACCGTGGTCTCCGGAAGGTCCTTGAGCCGGTGCACGGCCTCGTTCAGCAGCGCGTACCGCTCCTCGTGGAACTCCGGCGGGGTGCAGCCGTCCATGACGTGCGGCAGCGCGTCCGGCTCGACGATCACCGTGGCGGGGCGGTCGCCGATGCCCTCCACCACGCCGTCGAGCCAGGCGCGGTAGGCGTCGCCGTCCGCGGCTCCGCCCTTGGAGTACCGGCCGCAGTCGCGGTGCGGGATGTTGTAGAGGACCAGCAGGGCGACGCGGTCCGCCTTCTCGGCGGCCTCGGTGATCCGCCGGGTCCGCCCCTCGGGGTCGTCCGGGCCGATCCACTCGGCGACGGGCCGGCGGGCTATCTCCTCGATCAGCTCCGCCTCCTCCGTCCTCCCCTCCTCGCGCAGCTCGGAGACCCGGATGGCGGCGGTGCCGTCGGGATCGACCCAGTACGGGACCTGCGAGGCGGGCTGCCGCCCCGGCTCGGGCGCGTCGTCGGACGAGGCGTCCGACGCTCCGGAACAGCCCGTGAGCAGCAGCAGAGCCCCCACCACCGCGCTCCCCGCCACCCTTGCGGGCCGCGCGGCACCGTGCTGACGGCCGGCGTGAAAGCCGTACATCCAACTCCCCTTTGGAGACGGTACGAAGCCGGTCGCCCCCATCGTGGCACACGGACGGCCCGCCCCGGCCCGCCGGCCTCCGACCGGCACCTCCCCACACCGAGGCGGCGGTGCGCGGGGATCGCGGTGGTCGTCGGGCGGCGCTCGCCGTGTTCTCCGCCCGGCCCGACCGGGGCTCAGCCGACCGGGGCCGGCGCGCCGGAGTTCGTTCCCGCAGCGGGGCGGACCCCGGTGAGGTACGCCGAGACCACCAGGTTGGCGGTGTAGGAGCCGGCGGCCCGGTCGAAGGTGCCGGTGCAGGTGATGAGCCTCAACTCGGCCCGTCCGTCGCGGCGGGCGCCGTAGACCTCCTCCGGGTCGAAGTCGGCGCGCTCGGCGACCGAGACGTCCTCGACGGTGAACTCCGCGACCGTGCCGTCCGCCCGTGCCACGTGGACCCGGGTGCCCGGGCCCACGGCGGTGAGGCGGTGGAAGACCGCCCGGCCGGTGTCCGTGTCCAGGTGGCCCACGAGCAGCGCCGCGCCCTCGGTGCCGGGGGCCGGGCCGCCGCCGTACCAGCCGACGAGGTCGGGGGTGTCCATCGGCGGGGGCTCGATCGCGCCGTCGCGGTCCAGCCCCCGTTCGACGATCCGGGCGTGGACGCCGATGGCGTCGATGTCGACGCGCCTGGGCTCGGAGTCGGGCAGCGGCGCGTGGGCCGCGGGCAGCGTCCGAACCGCGTCGGACCGGTCGGAGGCGCCGGGCGCGCCGTCGGACACGCCGCCGGACGCGCTGCCCGGCGGGCCGTCGAACGCGCGGCCGGACACGGGGACGCCGCCGGGCTCCGGGCCCGGCGGCGGTCCGGTGACGTCGGTCAGCGCCCGTCCCCACAGCCACAGCCCGAGCAGCAGCACCGTCCACACCGCCGCCGCCACGACGCGCCCGGTGCCGCTCGCGCGCGGCTCGCGGAACGTGGTGTCGTCGTACACGGCCGGCCGTCTCAGTGGTCGGCGTCGGAGCGGTCCCGGCGGCGCGACGAGAGGGCCCGCCAGGCGACGGCCAGGGCGGCGGCGCCCGCCAGTCCGGCGCCCAGGGCGGTGTGGAGGGCGCCGGGCCCGGCGTCCTCGGCCCGCTCCGCGGTGCCGCCGCCTCCGGCCGGCACGGGGGCGATCGGGCCGGCGGTCGGGGTGCCGGTCGGCGACACGGCGGGGGACGCCGACGGGGACGCCGCCGGGGAGGAGGGCGGTCCGGAGGCGGAGCGGCGCACGGTCAGCCGTCCGGTGAGGGGGCGGCCCTCGACCCCCTCGCACTCCACCGTGACCCGGTACCGCCTCTCCTCGGCGTCCGAGCGGATCCTCGCCTCGCCGAAGAGTCCGCCGTCGGCCGAGGGCGCCAACCTGGCGTCGGCGACGAACGCCTCGGAGCGCGCGGTTCCGACGGTTCCCTTGCAGCCCCGGGCCACCACCGTGACCTCGGCGCCGGGGCGGGCGGTCGCGGGCGTGATCCGCACCGACGCCGTCCCCGCGGTGTCGGGGGACGCGGTGTCGGGGGGGGCGATGTCGGGGGACGCGATGTCGGGGGACGCGGTGCCGGTGCCGCGGGGACTCGGTTCCTCCCCGAGAGCGGCGGGGGCGGCCGGGAGGGTCAGGGCGCAGGCGGCGAGGGCCGAGACGAGGGCGGGTCGGACGAGTCGGGCGGTGCGGCAGGTAACCATGTCGAACCTCCGGATCGGTACTCCCGAAGATCCGCCGCACCGTCCCGGCCCGCATCCCGGCACCGGCCCGCGCTGCTCCGTTCGGGGGTGCGCCGAACGTGTCCGGGGCCGGGCGGGACCGGGCGGATCAGACCCGCTCGACGAGGTCCGCGATCGAGTCCACGACCTTCGAGGGACGGAAGGGGTAGCGGTCGACGTCGCCGGGCCCGGTCAGCCCGGTCAGGACCAGGAAGGTCTCCATCCCCGCCTCCAGTCCGGCCAGGACGTCGGTGTCCATCCGGTCGCCGATCATCGCGCTGGACTCGGAGTGGGCGCCTATGACGTTGAGCCCGGCCCGCATCATCAGCGGGTTGGGCTTGCCGACGAAGTACGGCTCGCGCCCGGTCGCCTTGGTGATCAGCGCCGCGACCGATCCGGTGGCGGGCAGCACGCCCTCGGCGGACGGGCCGGTCTCGTCGGGGTTGGTGGCGATGAACCGCGCCCCGGCGTTGATCAGCCGGATCGCCTTGGTGAGCGCCTCGAAGCTGTAGGTGCGCGTCTCCCCGAGGACCACGTAGTCCGGCTCGGTGTCGGTGAGGATGTACCCGATGTCGTGCAGGGCGGTGGTGAGACCGGCCTCGCCGATGACGTACGCGGTGCCGCCGGGCCGCTGGTCGTCCAGGAACTTGGCGGTGGCCAGGGCGGAGGTCCAGATGTTCTCCACCGGCACCTCCAGTCCCATCCGCCTCAGCCGGGCGTGCAGGTCGCGGGGCGTGTAGATCGAGTTGTTGGTCAGCACCAGGAACGGCCTGCCGGACTCCCTCAGCCGCTTGATGAAGGCGTCGGCACCGGGGATGGGAACCCCCTCGTGGACGAGCACCCCGTCCATGTCGGTGAGCCACGACTCGATCGGTTTGCGCTCCGCCATGCGTCACTCCTGCCTGTCGCACACACGTACCAGGGGCGGCGGCACCGCGCCGAGCCGTGCCGACGCCCCCAGCGTAGTCACTCTCCGACCACCCCTTCCCCGCCGGGCGGCGTCCACGTCAGCGGGCCGCGAGCCGGTTCCAACCTGCCGAAGAGCGGCGCCAGGACCAGGTGCGCGGCGCCGTCGGCGACCAGTCGCGCACCGCCGGGCGCAGTGGAGACCGGGACGGGGCGGCCGTCGGTGCGCTCGGCGCGGGCGGCCAGGACCGCCGCGACGCCCGCGCGGTACGGCTCCGGGTCGGCCAGCACGGTGCGCCCGCCCAGCACCACGCGGTCGATGTCCAGCAGTCCGGCGAGGTTGGCGGCCCCCACGCCCAGGGCCCTGGCCGCCGCCGCGGTGTCGCCCCGGGCGACGGCAGCCAGGCACAGCGCCTCCAGGCAGCCGCGGTCCCCGCAGCCGCACTCCGGGCCGTCCACCTGCACGACCTGGTGGCCGAACTCCCCGGCCCCGGTGCGCGCGCCCCGGTACAGCGTCCCGTCCAGGACGAGCCCGGCGCCCAGCCCGGTGCCCAGGTGCAGGTAGGCGAACGACTCCCCGCCGCTCCCGCTCCCCGCGCCGTCCGCGCCGCGCAGGGCGAGGCCGAGCGCCGCGGCGTTGGTGTCCTTGTCCAGGGCGACGGGCAGGGCCAGGCGTTCGGCCAGCGCGTCCCGCAGCGGAAAGCCGTCCCACCCCGGGAAGCCGGTCACCCGCCGCAGCACCCCGGCGCGGTGTTCCAGCGGCCCCGGACAGGCCACCCCCACGCCCAGCACACCGGCGCGCGGCCCGGCCTCGGGCGCCGTGGGGGCGAGCAGGACGCGCACCGCCTCGACCGCCTCCTCCAGGGCGCGCTCCGGGGGCGCCCCGAGGTCGAAGGGGGCGCGGTGGACCGCGACCGGGCCGCCGAGGAGGTCCGCCAGGACGGCGGTGAGCTCGTCGCGGTCCAGGTGCAGCCCCACCGCGTACCGGGCGTCGCGCACCAGGCGCCAGACCGTGCGCGGCTTGCCGCCCGTGGAGGGGCGCCGGCCGGCCTCGGCGACCAGGCCCGCGTCCCGCAGCCGGGCGGTGATCTTGCTGACGGCCTGCGGCGTGAGCCCCGTGCCCTCGGCCAGCTCCGGTCTGCTCGCGCCCGTCTCGCCCGCCGCGCGCAGCAGGTCCAGGACGAGCGCGGCGTTGTGGCCGCGCACGGCGGGCAGGTTCGCGGCGCCCGGGAGGGAACCGGAGAGGAGCCTGGGGAAACCGGCGGGGAAGGCAGGTGTCACCGGGCCATTGTCGCGCCCGCTTGCGCTTTCGCAACACTGTTGCCAAAGTGGGCGCATGGACGTCGCCACCTCTGCCGCCCCCTCCACCACCCCGCCCTCCCGCCCGCTGCGCGTCGGACTGATCGGCTACGGCCTGGCCGGCTCCGTCTTCCACGCGCCGCTGATCGCCACCACCGACGGCCTCGTCCTGGACACCGTCGTCACCTCCAACCCCGAGCGGCAGCGGCAGGCCCGCGCCGAGCACGGCGAGGAGCTGCGCACCGCCGCGGACGCCGACGAGCTGTTCGCGCGCGCCGACGAGCTGGACCTCGTCGTCGTCGCCTCCCCCAACCGCACCCACGTCGACCTGGCCCGCCGCGCCCTGGAAGCGGACCTGGCCGTCGTCGTCGACAAGCCGCTCGCGGCCACGGCCGCCGAGGCGGAGGCGCTCGCCGACCTCGCCGAACGCCGGGGGCTGCTGCTGTCGGTCTTCCAGAACCGCCGCTGGGACAACGACTTCCTCACCCTGCGCGCCCTCCTCGACGAGGGCGCGCTCGGCGACGTGTGGCGCTTCGAGTCCCGCTTCGAGCGGTGGCGCCCGTCCCTCAAGGGCGGCTGGCGCGAGTCCGGCGACCCGGCCGACGTCGGCGGTCTCCTGTACGACCTGGGCAGCCACCTGGTGGACCAGGCGCTCACCCTCTTCGGCCCGGTCGACTCCGTCTACGCCGAGTCCGACGTCCGCCGCCCCGGCGCCCTGATCGACGACGACACCTTCGTCGCCCTCCACCACACCTCCGGCGTCCGCTCCCACCTGTGGACGAGCGCCACCGCCGCACACCTCGGCCCCCGCTTCCGGGCGCTGGGCAGCAAGGCCGCCTACGTCAAGTACGGCCTCGACCCGCAGGAGGACGCCCTGCGCGACGGCGCCCGCCCGACCCCGGGCGAGCGCTGGGGCGTGGAGCCGGAGTCGGCCTGGGGCGTCCTGGGGACCCCGGACGACGTGCGGCCCGTCCCCTCCCGCGACGGCGACTACCCCGCCTACTACGCCGCCGTCGCCCACGCCCTGCGCACCGGCGGCGAGCCCCCCGTCACCGCGCGGGAGGCCGCCCGGGCGCTGCGGGTGCTGGAGGCGGCCCGCGTCTCGGCGGCCGAGGGGCGCACCGTGCGCGTCGAGGAGGTCGGGGAGGCGGACACCGCCCGCCCCTGACCCCCACCGACCCGCGGGCGGGCCGCTCCCCGGTTCGGGGAGCGGCCCGCCCGCGCGTTCCACGGAGTCGACGACGCCCGCGCACCGGACCGCGGACCGGCCGGCGGCGCGGCGCCCGCCCTAACCGCCCAGCAGACGGGTCACGGTGTGGATCGCCAGACCGGCCAGCGCGCCCACCACCGTGCCGTTGATGCGGATGAACTGCAGGTCCCGGCCGACGTTCGCCTCGATCTTGCGGGAGGTGTGCTCGGCGTCCCAGCTCTCGATCGTCTCCGTGATCAGGGACGTGATCTCGTGCCGGTAGGTGGTGACGACGTGCGACGCCGCGCCCTCGATCCAGCCGTCGACCTTGCTCCGGAGCCCGCCGTCCGCCGACATCCGCGCCCCCAGCGAGAGCACCGAGGCGCGCACGCGCAGCCGCAGCTCGCTGCGCTCGTCCTCCACCGCCGCGACGATCATGGCCCGCACCGACGCCCAGATCGAGGCGATCACGTCCTGCACCTCGCCCCGGGAGAGGATCTCCGACTTCAGCCGCTCCACCCGGGCCCGGGTGTCGGGGTCGGACTGCAGGTCCTCGGCGAAGTCCCGCAGGAAGCGGTCCAGCGCCCCGCGCGCCGGATGGTCGGGCATGTCCCGCATCTCCGAGACGAAGCGCAGCAGCTCCTTGTAGACCCGCTCGCCGATCTTGCGGTCCACGAAGCGCGGCGTCCACCCCGGGGCGCCGCCGGCGACCGCGTCCATCACCGAGTCCTGGTGCCACACCAGCCAGTCGTAGGCCCGTACGCACACCAGGTCCACCGCCCGGCGGTGGCCGCCGTCGGCGACGATCCTCTCCAGCGTCCGGCCCAGGAGCGGCGCGATCTCCCGGGCGTGGGCACGACGGGTGACCGCCTCCGTCACCACCGCCTGCACGTCGTTGTCCCGCAGCACGGTCAGCGCCCCGCGCAGCGCGGTCGACAGCTCGGCCGTCACCCGGTCGGCGTTGTCGGGCCGGGCCAGCCAGTGCCCCAGCCGGCCGGCGATGCCCACCGAGCGCAGCCGGCGCCGCACCACGGCCTCCGACAGGAAGTTCTCGCCGACGAAGTCCCCCAGGCTGCGGCCCAACTGGTCCTTCTTCGTCGGGATGATCGCGGTGTGCGGGATCGGCAGCCCCAACGGCCGTTTGAACAGCGCGGTCACCGCGAACCAGTCGGCCAGCGCGCCCACCATGCCCGCCTCGGCCGCCGCCGCCACATAGCCCGCCCAGGCGCCCGCCCCGGCGTTCTCCGCCCAGGTGGCCAGCGCGAACACCACGGCCGCCACCAGCAACGCGCCCGTCGCGATGGCCTTCATCCGGCGCACCCCGCGGCGCTTCTCCTCGTCGGCGGCCGTGAACGCGGTCGGGTCGAACGCCGGCCGCGCCGCGGGGGGCGTCGGCACGGTGCTCCAGGGGGCTTCCCGGTCCGTCTTCTCGTCCGTTGTCGTCCGTTCCATCCCGCTCCACCCGTTCGAGACCCGTTCGAGTCGTCCCCCTCTGCATTGTCGCAAGGCACGGCGGACGGAACGGGAGCGGCGCCGCGGGCGTCCCACAGGGCGGGCCCGGCGGCCGATGACGTCCGCCGCCCGATTGACCATCGATCACGTAACGAGCGGGGGCTTCCGACCGGAGCGCCCCATCGGCCATGGGATCATGGACCCTTGCCGATCATTTCGCACACCTGTGGGCTTCCTACGCCCAGAGGGGGGACACCTTCCGTGTACGAACGAGGCTGCCGCCGGTGACCAGAAACATGGGATACGCCCTGCTGGCGGGGCTCGCGGCCGTCGCCATCCTGGTCTCCACCGCCATCTTCGTCGGTGCCGGAGGCCGCAAACCCGCTCCGGACGCCTCCGCGCCGCGAGGCGGCGAGTCCGCCGCGCCCGCGTCCTCGGGCGCCTGGGTGGGCACCTGGTCCGCCTCCCCCGCCTCCGCCGAACCGAACGCTCCCGCTGAGGGTTACCCGGACGCTTCACTGCGAAACGTGGTGCACACCTCGGTCGGCGGGACCGCCGCCCGCGTCCGGTTCTCCAACCTCTTCGGCACCCGCCCCCTGACCATCGCGGGCGCCACCCTCGCCCTGGCCGCCGAGCCCAGCAGCCCCGCCGCCGCGGCGGGCAGCATGCGCCGGCTGACCTTCGGCAACCGGCACGAGGTGACCGTCCCGGTCGGCTCCACGGTCACCAGCGACGCGGTGCGGCTGAACGTGCCCGCCGCCGCCGACCTGCTCGTCACCCTCTACACCCCGACCGGCTCCGGCGCCGTCACCCACCACCCCCACGCCCGCCAGACCAGCTACCTGGCCCGCGGCGACCAGGCGGCCGACACCACCGGCACCCCCTACACCGAGCAGACCACCTACTGGCGCTACGTGACCGCCGTGGACGTGTGGACGAACGAGACCGAGGGCGCCGTCGTGGTCCTCGGCGACTCCATCACCGACGGCGTCACCTCCAGCCCCGGGGCCAACCACCGCTGGACCGACTTCCTCGCCGACCGGCTGCGCACCGAACGCGGCGCCCCCCGCTACAGCGTCCTCAACCAGGGCATCAGCGGGAACCGCATCCTCCTCGACGCCTCCCCCGCCGACCCCAAGAACGGGCCCAGCGCCCTGAACCGGCTGGAGCGGGACGTGTTCTCCCGCACCGGAGCCGAGGTCCTCGTCGTCCAACTCGGCATCAACGACATCCTCAAGACGCCCCACCAGACCGATCCCCAGAAGATCGTGGACGGCCTGGAGCGGATCACCCAGCGCGCCCACCAGCGCGGGCTGCGGGTGATCGGGGCGACGCTGACGCCGTTCGGCGGGCACCGCAAGCACACCCCGCGACTGGAGGCCGTGCGGCAGCGGGTCAACGAGCAGATCCGCCGCGGCGGCGTCTTCGACGCGGTCGTCGACTTCGACGCGGCCCTGCGCGACCCCGCCGCCCCGCAGCGGCTCCGTCCCGCCTACGACTCCGGCGACCACCTCCACCCCAGCGACAGCGGCTTCCGCGCGATGGCCCAGGCCCTGGACCTGAGGATGCTCGAGGGCGCCTCGCCCGCCGTGCTCTGACCCCACACCGACGCCAGGACGTCCCGAC
>NZ_BAAASZ010000012.1:0-36374 GCF_039533145.1 Streptomyces macrosporus | reverse complement strand
GGGACGTCCGTCGTTGTCGGGGCCGGGACGAGTGCGCCCGGCGGCCTCCGGGGCGACGGCCGGGCACGAGAGGCGCGTCTCCCCGGGAGAACCCCCGGCCACGATCCGCCGCTCCGAAAAACCGTTCGCCCCCTTGGCCCCCCGACACACCCCCACAGGTGTGATTCGGTCTCGCCGGCCGGCGCGGATGATGCGAAAGTTACCTATGGGGTGATCCACGGAAAAGCCGCAAAGGTGCCATAACGACAAGGAGCCCTGCTGCCATGAGCGAGGAGCCGAACAGCGAGGAGCCGCAGAGCGAGGAACGCCCGAAGCGCCCCCGCCGCCGGCGACTGCTGCCCACCTGGCGGATGGCGCTGGGCGCCGCCGCCCTGACCGCCCTGGCGGCCTCCGGCGCCTTCCTCGCCGGCTACCTCCTCGTGGACATCCCCGCGCCCAACACGGCCGCCGCCGCCCAGAACAACGTCTACCTCTACTCCGACGGCACCCAGCTCGCCCGCGACGGCGAGATCAACCGCCAGAAGATCGACCTGGAGGACGTCCCCGAGACCACCCGCCAAGCCGTACTCGCCGCCGAGGACCGGGACTTCTACAACCAGTCCGCCGTCGACGTCACCGCCATGATCCGCGCCGGCTGGAACATGCTCCGCGGCGAGGGGAAGCAGTCCGGCTCCACCATCACCCAGCAGTACGTGAAGAACTACTACCTCGGGCAGGAACAGACCCTCACCCGCAAGACCAAGGAGTTCTTCATCGCCCTCAAGCTCGACAGCCAGGTCGGCAAGGACGAGATCCTCGCCGGCTACCTCAACACCAGCTACTTCGGCCGCAACTCCTACGGCATCCAGGCCGCCGCACAGGCCTACTACGCCAAGGACGCCGCCGACCTCACCACCGCCGAGGGCGCCTACCTCGCCGCCCTCCTCAACTCCCCCAACCTCTACGACGTCGCCGCCCACCCCGAGAACAAGGAACGCGCCCTCGCCCGCTGGAACTACGTCCTGAACGGCATGGTCGCCGAAGGCTGGCTCAAGCCCTCCGAACGCGCCGACATGACCTTCCCCACCCCCGGCCCCGCCAAGCCCCCCACCGGCCTCTCCGGCCAGCGCGGCTACATCGTCGAAGCCGTCAACCGGTACCTCGTCGACAACGACGTCCTCAGCGAACGCCAACTCTCCCGGGGCGGCTTCCGCATCACCACCACCATCGACCGCCGCAAACAACAGGCCATGGTCGAGGCGGTGGAGAAGGAACTCCTCTCCCGGCTCAGCGACGAACGCCAGGTCGACCGCTACGTCCGCGCCGGCGCCACCTCCATCGACCCCCACACCGGCGAGGTCGTCGCCCTGTACGGCGGCGTCGACTACACCCGGCAGTTCGTCAACAACGCCACCCGCCGCGACTACCAGGCCGGCTCCACCTTCAAGCCGTTCGTCTACGCCGCCGCCCTCGAACACGGCGCCAGGACCCGCGACGGCAAGCGCATCGGCCCCAACACCGTCTACGACGGCACCAGCGGCCGCACCGTCGTCGGACCCCACGGACCCACCACGTGGAAGCCCGAGAACGAGGACGACGCCGACTACGGCAAGATCCCCGTCAGCACCGCCATGAACAAGTCCGTCAACGCCGTCTTCGCCCAGATGGGCGTGGACGTCGGCCCCGAGAAGGTCAAGAAGACCGCCCTCGCCCTCGGCCTCCCCGAACGGACCCCCGGCGTCGTCGACGCCCACGCCTCCCTCTCCCTGGGCACCGCCTCCCCCAGCACCCTGGACATGGCCCAGGCGTACGCGACCCTCGCCAACCACGGCAAACGCGTCGACCACACCCTCGTCAAGGAGATCGTCCAGGACGGCGAACCCGTCCGGGTCCCCGAGCCCCCCACCACACAGGCCGTCTCCCGCGCCACCGCCGACGCCACCACCGCCGTCCTGCGCGGCGTCGTCGAGAAGGGCACCGGAGCCACCGTCAAGGCCGCCGGCCGCCCCGCCGCCGGCAAGACCGGCACCGCCGAGGAGGACCGAGCCGCCTGGTTCGCCGGCTACACCCCCGACCTGGCCACCGTCGTCGCCGTCATGGGCCAGGACCCCCGGACCGGCGTCCACAAGTCCCTCTACGGCGCCGGCGGACTCGCCCGCGTCAACGGGGCCGACTTCCCCTCCCGGATCTGGGCCGCCTACACCGCCCGGGCCCTCCAGGGCAGCCCCGTGAAGAACTTCGAACTCAAGCCCGGCGGAAAGCACCGCGTCCCCAAGGCGTCCCCCGACCCCTCCGAGGACGCCTCACCCGACACCGACCCCACCCAGGTGACCGACGAACCGGACGACTCCCCCACCCTCGAACCGGACGACGGCGAGGACGCCGCCACCGACGGAACCGACGGAGCGCGGGGACCGGCCCCGACCCCGGACGACCGGGGGAACCCGGACGGCCGGAACGGCGACGGAGATCCCCGCGAGGACCGCGACAAAAGGCGCGACAACGGAAGCGACAGAGGAAGCGAGAGAGAACGCGACCGGGCCGACGAACGGAACGACCGCGGCCACGGCGACAAGGACCGCCGGGGCCACCGCGAGGACGACGGGAAGGGCGGCGACGGCGGCGGCGGGAACGACAAGGGCACGGCGGACGACGAGGACGGCCGCGGCGACCGCGACGGCCACGAGAGGAGCGCCGCCCCCAGCGGCACCCCCCGGCCGACCCCGACCCCGAGCGGCGCGACGAGCGCCCCCCGGTAGGACACGGTCGGAACACGGTCCGGCCCACTCCCGCGGGCCGGACCCTCCCTCACAGATACAGACCGGTGGAGTCCTCGGACCCCTGCAACCGCTCGGCCGCCACGGCGTGCAGATCACGCTCGCGCATCAGCACGTACGCGACCCCCCGCACCTCCACCTCGGCACGGTCCGCCGGGTCGTAGAGCACACGGTCACCGGGCTCCACCGTCCGTACGCTCTGCCCGACGGCGACCACTTCGGCCCAGCTCAGCCTGCGGCCGACCGCCGCCGTCGCGGGAATGACGATGCCGCCGGAAGAACGGCGCTCGCCCTCCGGATTGTCGGTACGAACCAGCACCCGGTCATGCAGCATCCGGATGGGTAGCTTGTCGTGGTGGGACGTCTGGGAACTCACGGTACGACCGTATCTCAGCCACTACCGACGACGACGCCGAGCCGACACCAACAGCCCGACCACCCCGACCGCCACCAACGCCACCGGCACGATCCGCCCCATCCGCGGCCGCCCGTCCTCGTCCACGAACTTCTCCCGCGCGTCCGACACCGCGCGGTTCACCGCCACGTACGCCCGACCCGCCGTGCGGTCCACGACCGCGACCGCCCGCGCCTTCGCGTCGCCCGCGATCGTCCTCGGATGCACCCGCACCGCCAGCTCGTCCAGCGTCGCGGCGAGCTCCTGCCGCCTGCGGACGATCGCCGCCTCGATCTCCGCCGGGGTCCTGGCTTCCGACACCGCACTGCCTCCGTCGTCTCGTACGTCTCATCTGCCCCACCCGGGCTGCCACGTACCGGGGATTCGGCTACCGGACAGTTTGGCAGCTCCGTTCCGTCCGGTGCCCCACGCCACCCCCGGCACACACCGTGACTAGGCTTCGAAGCGGTAACGGCCCCGAGAGAACCCCCGCCCGAGGAGCACCGATGAGCGAGCGACTGCAGCCCGGCGACACCGCCCCCGCCTTCACCCTGCCCGACGCCGACGGAAACCCCGTCTCGCTCTCGGACTACGCCGGGCGCAAGGTCATCGTCTACTTCTACCCCGCCGCGCTGACCCCCGGCTGCACCAAGCAGGCGTGCGACTTCACCGACAACCTCGACCTCCTCGCCGGCGCGGGCTACGACGTGATCGGCGTCTCCCCCGACAAGCCCGAGAAGCTCGCCAGGTTCCGCGAGAAGGAGAACCTGAAGGTCACCCTCGTCGCCGACCCGGACAAGAAGGTCCTGGAGGCGTACGGCGCCTTCGGCGAGAAGAAGCTCTACGGCAAGACCGTCACCGGCGTCATCCGCTCCACGGTGATCGTCGACGAGGAGGGGAAGGTCGAGCGGGCCCTGTACAACGTCAAGGCCACGGGCCACGTCGCCAAGCTGATCAGGGACCTCGCACTCTGACGCCTCCCCTCCCCGGCCCCTCCCCTGTCCCTCCTCCGACCCTCCCCGGCCGACCGGCGTAACCGACCGTCACCGGACTCGTTGACCAGTACGAGTCCGCGACACACGACCGAACACGGCGGACTCCGAGCGCCAGGGAACAGGGGGAGGGGCCGTGGCCGTCCGCTACACCCGCGAGGCACCGACCGACGCCGTCCGCGCGTCGACGACGCTCTCCGAGGCGATCACCCGCCTCGGCGCGCCACCGACGAGCGGCGGACGCGGACACGTCCGCGCGCTGCCGGAACGGTGGGGCATCGACACCTCGCACTTCACGCCCGTACGCCCGCGCCGGCCCGAGGGCTCTCTCGGCGACCGACTCGCCCTGGGGCGCCCGGCACGCGCGAAAGCGCTGTTCGCGGGGCACCATGCCGGCTGATGTCCCACGCGAGACCCTCGTCGAGGCCGTGGCCCGCTCGTCGACCTGGGCTGATCTCATGCGCGCGCTGGGTGTCCCGTCCAATGGGGGAAGGCGCCGCGCTCTCCAGAGACTCGTGAGCGAGCACGATATCGACACCGGTCACTTCACACAGCGGAGCCCCTGGCGGAAGTACACCGATACGGCGATCGCCGAGGCCGTTGCGAGCTCGACCACCTTGCGCGAGGTCGTGGCCAAGCTCGGTGCGACGCCCGCGACGGGAACGCTTTCCCACATCCGGCGCCGTATCGCCGCCGCCGGAATCGACACCGGTCACATCCCCGCGCTGCACCGTCCTCGGGTCGACCTTCCGCTCACGCCCGAGGAGGTGAGGAAAGCCGCAGTGTCCGCGTCCAGCGTTCGCGCCCTGGGCGTTCCCGACGACGGCAGATCGCGTGCCGCGCTGCGTCGCATGCTCACCGAACTGGGCGTCGACACCTCGCACTTCACGCACGCACGGAAATCCATCCCCGAGGCACCGCTTCGGGAAGCCGTTTCCGGCATTACCGGTTACGCCGACGTCATGCGTCGCCTGGGGCTTCCGGTCAATGACGCGAATCACCGGCGGGTACACCGACACGTGGCCCGGCTCGGGTTGGACACCTCCCATTTCAAGCGGCGCACTCGGCGTGAGATGCGACCCAAGGCACCGAAAAGGATCGCCGACGAAGTACTGCGGACGCGCCCCGAGGGAACTCCCCGCACGAACCATGCCCGGCTGCGCCGGGCCCTGGACGAGATCGGCGTGCCCTACCGATGCGTTCTGTGCGGTAACCAGGGCGAGTGGCTCGGGGTGCCCATGACGCTCCAGATCGATCACGTCAACGGCGCCCCGCACGACAACCGACGCGAGAACCTGCGCTATCTGTGCCCGAACTGCCATGCGACCACGGGGACATGGTGCCGCCGAAACCGGCGAGGAGCCGCGTGACCGCCGCCCCTCCGGGGGCGACCCAACCGGTACGATGGACGGCGACCAGCGGCCGTGATGGAACTGGCAGTCATGCTGGGTTTAGGTCCCAGTGGGGATTTCCCCGTGTGGGTTCGAATCCCACCGGCCGCACCATATTTTTCCTTGAAATCGAAGGCCCGGCTCGGTGGGCCGGGCCTTCGGCGTCGTCGGCGGGATCATCTCCACGGACCGGCGATCAGCCCAACAGCTCCCTGATCACCGGGGCCAGGGCGCGGAACGCGTGGCCGCGGTGGCTGATGGCGTTCTTCTCCTCCGGGGAGAGTTCGGCGCAGGTGCGGGTGTCGCCGTCGGGCTGGAGGATGGGGTCGTAGCCGAAGCCGCCCGTGCCGGAGGGTTCGTGGCGGAGGGTGCCCGGGAGGCGGCCCTCGACGACGCGTTCGGTGCCGTCGGGGAGGGCCAGGGCCGCCGCGCAGGCGAAGTGGGCGGTGCGGTGGGGGTGGTCGATGTCGGCGAGCTGGGCGAGGAGCAGTTCCAGGTTGGCCTTGTCGTCGCCGTGCCGTCCGGACCAGCGGGCGGAGAAGATGCCGGGGGCTCCGCCGAGAACGTCGACGCAGAGGCCGGAGTCGTCGGCGACCGCGGGGACTCCGGTGGCCTGGGCGAGGGTGCGGGCCTTGAGGAGGGCGTTCTCGGCGAAGGTGAGGCCGGTCTCCTTGATGTCGGGGACTTCGGGGTAGGCGTCGGCGCCGACGAGGTCGACGTCGAGTCCGGCGGAGGCCAGGATGGCCTCCAGTTCGCGGACCTTGTGCGCGTTGCGGGTGGCGAGGATCAGGCGCTTGCTCATGGGGACCGATTATCCGTCCCGCCCGGATGGACGCCCCCTTCTTCGGAGTTCCGGAGCCCCTTCCGAGCCGGCCCGTTCGGGTCAGTTGGGTGTGCAGACCTTGGAGAGCTCGTCGGCGGCGTCGACGACGGGCGTGACGTCGGGGGCCTCGCCGTTGTCGGCGGCGGTGCGGGCGTTGTCGACGGCCCGCCGGAGGTCTTCGACGACCTTGCCGACGTCGCCGCCGTCGGTGCTCTCGCCGATCTTGTCGAGGTTCTGGTCGATGCGGTCGAGGGACCGGTCGATCTCGGCGGGGTTCTCGGCTCCGTCGGAGACGGCCTGCTGGAGGTCGTTGGCGCTGTCGACGATGACGACGGCGGTGTTGGCGCAGTCCAGTGCGTTCTGGACGGCGCTGCAGCCCAGCAGGGGCAGGGCGAGGGCGAGGGGTGCGAGGGCGGCGAGGGTGGTCCGGCGGCGCATGGTGTCCTCTCGGTTCGGGCGGGCACCTGGACGGGCCGTACGGCTCGACCCGTACGGCCCGCGTCTCCTAGGACGTGTAAAGCGCTCGCAAAGTTCCCCGCGGTGGCGCGGGGTTCGCGATGTGCCGTCGCCGCGTGATCGGCGTCACGGGGTGGACAGGGCCTGACGTTGGATCTCGTCGAGTCGGGCGCAGCCGGCGACGGCGAGGTCGAGGAGGGTGTCGAGTTCGGTGCGGGCGAAGGGTTGGCCTTCGGCGGTGCCCTGGACCTCGACGAAGCGGCCGTCGCCGGTGCAGACGACGTTCATGTCGGTTTCGGCGTTGACGTCCTCTTCGTAGCGGAGGTCGAGGAGGGGGGTGCCGTCGACGATGCCGACGCTGACGGCGGAGACGGTGCCGGTGAGGGGTTGGGCCTTGGCGCGGACGAGTTTGTTGTCGCGGGCCCAGGTGATGGCGTCGGCGAGGGCGACGTAGGCGCCGGTGATGGCGGCGGTGCGGGTGCCGCCGTCGGCCTGGAGGACGTCGCAGTCGAGGACGATGGTGTTCTCGCCGAGGGCCTTGAGGTCGACGACGGCGCGGAGCGAGCGGCCGATGAGGCGGGAGATCTCGTGGGTGCGTCCGCCGATGCGGCCCCGGACGGATTCGCGGTCGCCGCGGGTGTTGGTGGAGCGGGGCAGCATGGCGTATTCGGCGGTGATCCAGCCTTCACCGCTGCCCTTGCGCCAGCGCGGTACGCCTTCGGTGAGGCTGGCGGTGCAGAGGACCTTGGTGTCGCCGAAGGCGATGAGGACGGAGCCTTCGGCGTGTTTGCTCCAGCCGCGTTCGATGGTGACGGGGCGGAGTTGTTCGGCTGTGCGGCCGTCGATGCGTGACATGGGGGCGAGCCTAGTCGGGTGGGCGGTGGGCCCGTTCCGGGTGGGCGCGGGGCGGGGGCGGGGGTGGGGCCGGGGGTTACATCATGTCTTCGATTTCGGCGGCGATGGGGTCGGCGTCGGTGCCGATGACGACCTGGATGGCGGAGCCCATTTTGACGACGCCGTGGGCGCCGGCGGCCTTGAGGGCGGTCTCGTCGATGAGGGAGGGGTCTTCGACCTCGGTGCGGAGGCGGGTGATGCAGCCTTCGATTTCGATGATGTTGTCGATGCCTCCGAGCCCGGCGACGATGTTCTCTGCCTTGCTGGCCATCTTCTCTCCTCGTCTCCGTTCGCTTCGTCTCCGCTGCCGTTCGTGCGATGTCGTGCGGTGTCGTGCGTGGCGTTGCGGCGGCGGCTTCCCCTGTCTGACCGGATTGGCACATTAACCTACGGTATGCCCGTCCCGCGAGAGGGCATCTCACGTGGTCCGAACCGTTCCGGCGGGTGGATCACGCGGTTCCGCCGTTCCCGGTCCCACAGGAGGAAGCCGATGTCCACGGCCGATGTTCCCGCGTCCGCCGACAGCACGAGGGGCGGTTCGGGCCGCGGATCGCAGGCGATGGCGGTGGCCCAGCGCATCGGCCGCAGTCTGATGCTGCCCATCGCCACGCTGCCCGCGGCGGCCCTGATGGTCCGTCTGGGGCAACAGGACATGCTCGGCCGGGAGGGCTTTCCGGCCGCCGTCAACCGTGTGGCCGAGTTCCTGGCGGCGGGCGGCGGGGCGCTGCTGGACAACCTGCCGCTGCTGTTCGCCGTGGGCATCGCGGTCGGCTTCGCCAAGCGGGCGGACGGCTCGACGGGACTGGCGGCGGTGGTGGGCTATCTGGTCTTCCGGCAGGTGATGGCCGCCTTCGTCGATCCCAACCTGCCGCCGGAGGACGGCGTGCCGCAGCCCGCGGACGCGGGGGTGCTGGGCGGTGTGGTCATGGGCCTCGTCGTGGCCCTGCTCTACCAGCGGTACCACCGCAAGAAGCTGCCGGACTGGCTGGGGTTCTTCGGGGGCCGCCGGCTGGTGCCGATCCTGGCGTCCTTCGCGGGGCTGGTCCTGGGCGTCCTCTTCGGGTACGCCTGGCCGGTGCTCGGGGGCGCGATCCACGGTTTCGGCGAGTGGCTGGTGGGGTCCGGCGCGGTGGGCGCGGGGATCTTCGGGGTGGCCAACCGGGCGCTGATCCCGGTCGGGATGCACCACCTGTTGAACTCGTTCCCGTGGTTCCAGGCCGGTTCCCACGAGGACGACGGGGTGCGCTACCAGGGCGACATCGCCCGGTTCCTGCACGGGGACCCGACGGCCGGGCAGTTCATGACGGGGTTCTTCCCGATCATGATGTTCGCCCTTCCGGCGGCCTGTCTGGCGATCTACCACTGCGCGCGGCCCGAGCGCCGCAAGGTGGTGGGCGGGATGATGTTCTCCGTCGCGCTGACCGCCTTCGTCACCGGTGTGACCGAGCCGATCGAGTTCACGTTCATGTTCATCGCGCCGGCGCTGTACGTGGTCCACGCGGTGCTGACCGGCCTGTCGATGGCGTTGAGCTGGGCGTTGGGGGCGCGGGACGGTTTCGGTTTCTCGGCCGGCGCGATCGACTTCCTGTTGAACCTGGGCATCGCGACCCGGCCCTGGCTGCTGGTGGTGCTCGGGCTGTGCTTCGCGGTGGTGTACTACGTCGTCTTCCGTTTCGCGATCCTCAGGTTCGATCTGCCGACGCCGGGCCGGGAGCCGGAGGAGGAGGCGGAGGAGATGGAGAAGGCGCAGTACAGGGCGTAGGCGGGACGAGGCGTGGGGTGCCGGGAGCGCCCTGGTGGAACGTGCGACGGCCGCCCGCGGGGCGTGGGTTTCCGCGGGCGGCCGTCGTTCGTTCGTCTACCCGGTTCAGAGTTCGTACACGGTTCCGGGGTGGGCGAGTTCCACGGGGCCGCCGAACGCGGCCCGGGCGTCGCGCAGGTTGACCCGGGGATCGGTCCACGGCGGGATGTGGGTGAGCACCAGGCGTTCGACTCCGGCCTTCCGGGCGAACTCCCCGGCTTCCCGTCCGTTGAGGTGGAGTTCGGGGAGGTCTTCCTTGCCGTCGGTGAAGGACGCCTCGCACAGGAAGAGGTCGGCGTGGCGGGCCAGGCCGGTGAGCGCGTCGCAGGGGCCGGTGTCGCCGGAGTAGGCGAGGGTCCTGCCGTTGTGCTCGATGCGGAAGCCGTAGGTCTCCACCGGGTGACGCACCAGGTCGGCGTGGACGGTGAGCGGTCCGAGCCGGATGGTGCTCGCGGGGGCCAGGTCGTGGAAGTCGAACACCTCGCTCATGGAGGTGTCGGACGGGGTGTCGGCGTAGGCCGTGGTCAGCCGCTGTTCGGTGCCCTTGGGGCCGTGGACGGGGATGGCCTCGCAGCGACCGCCCTCGAACCGGTAGTACCGGGCCACGAAGTACGCGCACATGTCGATGCAGTGGTCGGCGTGGAGATGGCTGAGGACGATGGCGTCGAGGTCGTAGAGGCCGCAGTGGCGCTGGAGTTCGCCGAGGGCACCGTTTCCCATGTCGATCAGGAGCCGGTAGCCGTCGGCCTCGACGAGGTAGCTCGAACAGGCCGATTCCGCGGACGGGAACGATCCCGAGCAGCCGACGACGGTGAGCTTCATAGGGGAAGGAACCTCCGTGGCCCGGGAAGAGGGGTTACCTGAGCGTAAGGCGCACGACGGCCGGTGGCTCCTCGGTGGGGCGCCGTTGTGGGCGGAATCACCAGGGCGGGGTAGGGCCGTGGGGCCGTGGACGGCGCTGTGGACGGGGAGTTGTGGCCGGTCGTCCGGGGGCGGCGTCGGGCTGCGGAGGGTGGGGCGGCGGGCGTGTCCCGGCGGGGCGTGTCGGGTGCCGGCGAGTGGGGGTGCGCCGCCGCTCCCGGCCGCGCGGGGGCGGCGGGGAGCGGGGCGGCGGGGCGGACGCGCCGCGCGGAAGGTGGCGCGGCGGGCTCCGCGCGCGTCCCCGTGGGGAGTGTCACGCGGAGGTCGTCGCGGGGCTCACGCCCAGAGCTGTCCGTGGAGTGCCTCGACGGCCGCTTCGGTGGTGGGCGCGGTGTAGATGCCGGTGGAGAGGTACTTCCAGCCTCCGTCGGCGACGATGAAGACGATGTCGGCGCTCTGGCCGGCCTTCAGGGCCTTGCGGCCGACGCCGATGGCGGCGTGCAGGGCCGCGCCGGTGGAGACGCCCGCGAAGATGCCCTCCTGGGCGAGGAGTTCACGGGTGCGGGTGACGGCGTCCTCGGAGCCGACGGAGTAGCGGGTGGTGAGGACGGTCTCGTCGTACAGCTCGGGCACGAAGCCCTCGTCGAGGTTGCGCAGGCCGTAGACGAGGTCGTCGTAGCGCGGCTCGGCGGCGACGATCTGGATGCCGGGGACCTTCTCGCGCAGGTAGCGGCCCGCGCCCATCAGGGTGCCGGTGGTGCCGAGGCCGGCGACGAAGTGGGTGATGGAGGGCAGGTCGGCGTAGATCTCGGGCCCGGTGCCGGTGTAGTGGGCGCCGGCGTTGTCGGGGTTGCCGTACTGGTAGAGCATGACCCAGTCGGGGTGCTCGGCGGCCAGTTCCTTGGCGACGCGGACGGCGGTGTTGGAGCCTCCGGCGGCCGGGGAGGAGATGATCTCGGCGCCCCACATGGCCAGCAGCTGGCGGCGTTCCTCGCTGGTGTTCTCCGGCATGACGCAGACCATGCGGTAGCCCTTGAGCTTGGCCGCCATGGCCAGCGAGATGCCGGTGTTGCCGGAGGTGGGTTCGAGGATGGTGCAGCCGGGGGTGAGCCGGCCGTCCTTCTCGGCCTGCTCGATCATGTGGAGGGCCGGGCGGTCCTTGATCGAGCCGGTGGGGTTGCGGTCCTCCAGCTTGGCCCAGATGCGGACGTTCTCGGCGGGGGAGAGCCGCGGCAGGAGCACCAGGGGGGTGTTGCCCACCGCGGCGATCGGCGAGTCGTAGCGCATCAGCGCATTCCTCCGGCGACCGCGGGGAGGATGGTGACGCTGTCGCCGTCGTTCAGCTTGGTGGAGATCCCGTCGAGGAAGCGGACGTCCTCGTCGTTGAGGTAGACGTTGACGAAACGGCGCAGCTCGCCGCCCTCGACCAGCCTCTCCCGGATGCCGCCGTGGCGGGTCTCCAGATCGTCGATGAGCTCGGCGAGAGTGCCGCCGTTGCCCTCGACGGTCTTCTGGCCGTCCGTGTAGGTGCGGAGGATGGTCGGGATGCGGACCTCGATGGCCATGGGTGTGCTCCTGTGGGAGAGGCGGAGAAGCGGGAAGTGTGCGGGCCGTGCGGGGGTGCGCGGGTACGGCCGGTGGGGGCCGCGCGGAGTCGCCCGGTCAGTCGCGGGCGCGGTCACAGCGCCGACAAGCGGCACTGGTGAGGCGGCACAGGTCCACGTGGAGGCGCGCCACGAGCAGCGTGCCCGGGGCGCCGCCCGGGAGGTTGTCGCTCACATCGTGGTTAACCATGGGCTCATCGTAACGATTCCCGGCCCGGGATCCGGATGGGCATGTCACGATGCGGACCGTGCCGTCTCACCTGTCGTCCCGAGCGGCCTTCCGGCCGGGTGTCAGTCCTGGTAGGCGGGGACGATCCTGACCTCCTCCTCCGTGATCTCGCCGTCGACGATGCGGAAGGAGCGGAAGGAGAAGGGGCCCTCGTCGTTGCCGCACTCGGCGGTGGAGACCAACACGTAGTGGGCGCCGGGCTCGTTGGCGTAGGCGACGTCGGTGCGCGAGGGGTACGCCTCGGTGGCCGTGTGCGAGTGGTAGATGACGACGGGTTCCTCGTCGCGGTCGTCCATCTCGCGGTAGAGCTTGAGCAGGTCACCGGAGTCGAACTCGTAGAACGTCGGGGAGCGGGCGGCGTTCAGCATGGGGATGAAGCGCTCGGGCCGGTCGCTGCCGGCCGGGCCCGCGACGACGCCGCAGGCCTCGTCGGGGTGGTCCTGCCGGGCGTGCGCGACGATCTTGTCGTGCAGCTCCTGGGTGATGGTCAGCATGGACGACAGCATAAGCAGGGCGAATGGACGGGCCCCGCCCGCGTCGGTGGACGGTGCGGGCGGGGCCCGGTGGCGGGGTGCGGACTCCGCGGTCGAACACGGGGGACCGCGAGTCGGCCGCCCTCCGGTCACCGAGCGTGCCGAAGCCGCTCCGCTCAGGGCGTCAACGTCTCCACCAGGGATTCCTGCAGGGCGCCCAGCCACAGGTAGGCCATCGCGATCGGCTTGCGCGGATCGCCGTCCGGCAGGGCGTACAGCTCGTCGCCGTCCTTGTCGTCGGCGAGTTCCAGGCGGGCGCCGATCGCCAGCCGCAGGTCGTTGAGCGCGCCCAGCCACTGCCGCGCCTGCTCGGGGGTGAGGGTGAGGACCGCGCCACCGACCGTCTCGTCGGCGGAGCCGGAGACGAGTTCGTCCAGGGCGCGTACGACGGCGAGGCCGTCCTCGCGCTTGCGGGCGCGCAGTTCGTTCTCGGTGTAGCGGCGGAACTCCGCCGAGGCGGCCCGCGTCCGCTCGTCGGACGCGGCGCCGGGGCCGCCGTAGGCGTCCGGGAAGAGGCGGGCGAGCGCCGGGTCGGAGGGCGGCTCGCTGGGGCCGTCGGCCATCAGGGCGGCCAGCGGGTCCTGCCCGGCGCCCCCGGCGGTCTCGTCTCCGGGACCGGGGCCGATCAGTTCCAGGAGCTGGACGGTGAGGCTGCGCAGGATGGAGATCTCGACCTCGTCGAGCGCGACGGAGGCCCCTCCGGGGACGGTGGCGGCGGGTTCGAAGAGTCCGGGCATCAGCGGTCCTGCTGGAGGGTCGCCCACAGGCCGTAGCCGTGCATGGCCTGTACGTCGCGTTCCATCTCCTCGCGGGTGCCGCTGGAGACGACCGCGCGCCCCTTGTGGTGGACGTCCAACATCAGCTTTCTGGCCTTCTCCTTGGGGTACCCGAAGTAGGTCTGGAACACGTAGGTCACGTAACTCATCAGGTTCACCGGGTCGTTGTGGACGACCGTGACCCACGGGACGTCCGGTTCGGCCACCGCCCAGGGCGCCTCGTCCGACTCCGGGCGCGTGGTCTCGGTGGGCTCCGTGGGGGCGACCGACGCGAGGGCTCCGTGGGCGGCCTCCGGGCGCGGGACGGTCCCGGTCGCCCGGTCCGGTCCGGCGGTGCGGCACGCCACGAGGTGCGGCGCGGGCACGGCGGGGGGCATCGGTGTCCGGCGTGTGTCGTCGCTCACGGTTCCATGCTGCCACCCGCCCCGGGTGGACACGCAAACGGGCCGGCGGAGGCGCCGCCACACCCCGGGAACGGATATCGTCACTTTGACGAGATTGGAGTAGCATCCGTCGTATGAACACAGCAGACCTGGGCCTGCCGGTCGCCGTGCCGTCGACTGCGCTCTTCACCGACCACTACGAACTGACCATGGTGCAGGCCGCGTTGCGCGGCGGGACGGCCGGTCGGCGCTCCGTCTTCGAGGTCTTCACCCGCCGGCTGCCCGAGGGCCGCCGCTACGGCGTGGTGGCGGGCATCGGACGGGTGCTGGACGCGGTGGAGAACTTCCGCTTCGAGCCGGAGATGATCGACTTCCTGCGCGAGCGGGGCGTCGTCGACGAACCCACCCTCGCCTGGCTGGCCGACCACCGCTTCCGCGGCGACATCCAGGGCTACCCCGAGGGCGAGGTCTACTTCCCCGGTTCGCCCATCATGCGCGTCACGGGCACCTTCGCCGAGTGCGTGCTGCTGGAGACCGTGATCCTGTCGATCCTCAACCACGACTCGGCGGTCGCCGCCGCCGCGTCCCGGATGGCCGTCGCCGCGCAGGGGCGTCCGCTGCTGGAGATGGGCGCCCGGCGCACCCACGAGCTGGCGGCGGTGGCCGCGGCGCGGGCGGCGTACGTCGGCGGCTTCTCCTCCACCTCCGACCTGGCGGCCGGGTACCGCTACAACATCCCCACCGTCGGCACCAGCGCCCACGCCTTCACGCTGCTCCACGACACCGAGCGGGACGCCTTCGTCGCGCAGGTGAAGTCCATGGGGAGCGGCACCACGCTCCTGGTGGACACCTACGACGTGGCCGAGGCCGTGCGCACCGCCGTGGAGGTGGCCGGTCCGAACCTGGGCGCCGTCCGCATCGACTCCGGCGACCTGCTGCTGCTCGCCCACCGGGTGCGGCAGCAGCTCGACGAGCTGGGGGCGCGGGACACGAAGATCATCGTGACCAGCGACCTGGACGAGTACGCCATCGCCTCCCTCGCCGCCGCCCCGGTGGACGCCTACGGGGTGGGCACCCAGCTCGTCACCGGCA
The DNA here is from genome assembly GCF_039533145.1 of Streptomyces macrosporus. NCBI lineage: Bacteria > Bacillati > Actinomycetota > Actinomycetes > Kitasatosporales > Streptomycetaceae > Streptomyces > Streptomyces macrosporus. The sequence goes on along the minus strand of NZ_BAAASZ010000012.1, from coordinate 21,389 downwards.
GCGGGCACCCGACCGCGTCGATGGTCTACAAGCTGGTGGCCCGCGCGGACTCCGACGATCCCGAGGCGCCGCTGCGTCCGGTGGCGAAGAAGTCCATGGGCGGGAAGATGTCGGTCGCGGGCGTGAAGTGGGCCGCGCGGCGGCTGGACGAGCACGGCGTGGCGGAGGCGGAGGTCGTCGGCACCGGGGAGGTCCCCGAGGAGCTGAAGGACCGGCTGCTGATGGTGGACCTCGTCCGCGGCGGCGAGGTCGTGGCCCGGGAGCGGCTGGACGTGGCCCGGGAGCGGCACGTGCGGGCCCGTGACGGGCTGCCGCTGTCGGCGACGCAGCTCTCGCGCGGCGAGCCGGTCCTGCCGACCGAGTACGTCTGAGCGCGGCCGGGCGCGTCCGGGCGCGGTGGGGGCGTGCGGCCCGCGCGGGAGGCGGGCGCCGGTCCCTCCGCGCGCCCGCGGCCCCCACGCACTCCCGCGGCGGACGCCGAGTGTCTAAGGTCGGACACGTCCCCACCCGTCCCCGGTCCCTCCGGTCTCCCCGCCGGCTCCGGCGGACCCACTCAACCCACCCACTCCAGCCGAAAGGCGTGCACCATGCACCGGGCCCTGATCGTCGTAGACGTCCAGAACGACTTCTGTGAGGGCGGCAGCCTCGCGGTGGCGGGCGGTGCCGACGTGGCCGCGGCCATCACCGACCTGATCGGGCAGACGACCGCCGGGTACCGCCACGTGGTGGCGACCCGTGACCACCACGTCGCCCCCGGCGACCACTTCTCCGACCGCCCCGACTTCCACCACTCCTGGCCCCCGCACTGCGTGGCCGGGACCGAGGGCGTGGGCTTCCACCCCAACTTCGCCCCCGCCGTCGCCTCCGGCGCGATCGACGCGGTCTTCGACAAGGGCGCGTACGCGGCGGCCTACAGCGGCTTCGAGGGCGCGGACGAGAACGGCGTCCCGCTGGACCGGTGGCTGCGCGCCCACGAGGTCGCGGAGGTGGACGTGGTGGGCATCGCCACCGACCACTGCGTCCGCGCGACCGCCCTGGACGCGGCCCGCGAGGGCTTCCGCACCCGCGTGCTGCTCGGCCTGACGGCCGGCGTCGCGGCGGAGACGACCGAGAAGGCGCTCCAGGAGCTGCGCGAGGCGGGCGTGGAGCTGGTCGGCGCGCCGGTGGTCCGGGGGGCCTGAGACGGGCCCGGGGCCCGCCCCGAGGGGCTCCTCGGGCGGCCGGCGGACGGATGGACCCGCGCGGAAACGATCCGGCTATCCGGCGGCGGGGCTGCGGAGGAGGGCGGCCACGGGCCTCCAGAAGTCCGTCTCGCAGGGTGTCGCCGAGCGCCAGACGAGGCCGTCGGGGTGGTGGAGCACCGCGCTGATCTCGTCGGGGGTGGGCGGCTCGGTGTTGCCGCGCAGGTAGACCGCGCGCAGGCCCAGGTTCCGCAGCCGGGTCAGGGCGCGGGCGCGGTTGGCGGAGTGCACCAGAAAGCGGATGCGCTGGCCCGCCGCCCCCGGTCTGGGCAGCGAGAGCGCCACCACCACGCTGCCGTCCGGCAGCCGGACCCAGCCGCCACCCGCCATGCTCACCACTCCCCCGTTATACAACACGTCAGCAAAGGGTCTCGCAGGCGCATTCTGAACACGATCGGCCGCCGCCCGCCAGGGGCGACGGCCGATCGCTTTCCGCATTACCGCGGTGACCTGCGCAAACGCGAGATCACTTCTTGGTGGAGGGGCCGACCTGAACGGTGAGCGTCCTGCCGTCGAGCGGCTGGTTCACGATCGTGATGCGCGTGTTGGTGTCGGGCACCTTCACGCTGCCGGTCGGGTTGGACTCGTCCCAGTAGTCACCCTTGCGGTCGTCGAAGACCGGGTTGCCCAGCTTCCAGCTCACCTTGGCGGGCTCGCCGTTCTTGTGCAGGGTCATCCCCTTCGTCGGCCACCAGCTGAAGGTGGAGTCGTAGGACTGGATGCGGTTGCGCATCAGCGTGCCGTCCGACCACTTCTCGGCCTTCGGGTGGGCGTCGACCGGCAGGATCAGGCCCTCGCCCGGGTGGGCGCTGGTGTTGTTGTCCAGCTGCGAGGTGTCCCACAGCCAGACCAGCAGTCCGGTCTGGTACGCGTAGCGCTCGGTCCAGTCCGGCCGGCTGTTCGACCAGCCGAAGTTGTACGGGCCGACCTTCAGGGTCTCGTCGTAGGAGACGTACTGCCGGTTCTCGGCGATGTAGAACTGCGGGTAGGAGCTGGTGAACGAGCCGCCGATGCGGGAGAAGCCGTCCGCGGTCCAACCGTTGTCGTCGCCCTCGGCACCGTCGGTGAGGATCGCCTCCCCGTCGGCGGTGACGGTGATCTCGTCGGCCGCGAAGCCCTTCTCGGCCACGCCGCCGTCGGTGCGGTAGTGGAAGCGGAGCTGGATCTCCTTGCCCGCGTACGCGTCCAGCGCGTAGGACAGGTCCACCCAGCCGCCGGACTCGCCGTCCAGCGCCGGGGTGCCGCTGGCGTCGCGCCCGATCGGCTCGCCGTTCCGCGTGCCGTCCAGGGCGGTCCAGGTGGCGCCGCCGTCGGTGGAGACCTGGGTGTAGAGGTAGTCGTAACCGGCCTCGATCTCCCACCAGCCCTTGAGGTCGAGCGACGCGGTGGAGGCACCGGTCAGGTCGACGGTACGGGTGAGGGAGTTGCGCAGGTCGTCACCGCTGCCGCTCCACCACTGCCGGCTGCCCGCGGCGGGCTCCACGACCTCGGTCGTGACCTCCTTCTCGGGCAGCTCGACGATCAGCGCCTGCGGGTTCTTGCCCTGCTTCGCCGCAGCGCCCAGCTTGTGGGTGGACTTGGTGGCGGCCTTGGCCGTCTCGTAGTCCAGCCAGCCCAGCGACAGCTTGTCCCAGGCGGTCATCTCGCCCGCCGAGTCGCCGATGGCGGTCTTGCCCTTGCTCAGCCAGGAGCCGGAGGACATCAGGGTCCAGTAGGCGGTGGAGTTCTCGCCGCCGGCGGTGTCGTACAGGTCCGGCAGGCCGAGGTCGTGGCCGTACTCGTGGGCGAAGACGCCCAGGCCGCCGTTCTCGGGCTGCACGGTGTAGTCGCCGACCCAGATGCCGGTGTCGCCGATCTCGGTGCCGCCGGCCTTGTTGAACTCCGGCCCGGTGTTGCCGTAGTCGGTGCCGTAGGCGTACCAGCGGTGGGCCCAGATGGCGTCCTCGCCCTGCGCGCCGCCGCCGGCCGACTCGTCCTCGCCGGCGTGGACGAACTGGAAGTGGTCGATGTAGCCGTCGGCCTCGTTGAAGTCGCCGTCGCCGTCGAAGTCGTAACGGTCCCACTGGTCGTACTCGGCCAGCTGGGCCTTGATCTCCTCGTTGGTGCGGCCGGCGGCCTTCTGGTCCTCGACCCACTGGTTCACACCGTCGCGGACGGCGTCCCAGACGGTGCTGCAGACGTTGTCGCCACAGGCGTTGGTGCCGTAACGGGCCTCGTTGTACTCGACCTTGACCCAGTCGGAGACCATGCCGTCCACGGAGTACCGCCCGGAGGACTGGGTCTCGTAGTAGGTCTTCAGCGAGTTCTCGCCCTCGCCGAAGTAGATCTCCTCGAAGTGCTCGCGGTCGAAGTCCTCCTCCCAGTAGGTGGAGTTGTCGTTCTTCCGGTCGGGCTCGGCTATCTGGTTGTGCAGCGGGCCGGGCGTGCCGCCGTACCGCGGGTCGACCTTGTCGCCGAACTCGAGCAGGATCGTGAAGATCTTGTCGGTCTTGGTCTGCTCCATCTCGACGTACTTCTCGTCGTCGAGCTTCAGGACCTTGGAGCCGTTCTTGGTCACGGGCTTCTCGCCCGAAGCCAGGCGCTCGAGGGCCGCGAGGCGCTGGGCGCGCTGCTTCTCGGTGAGAGGGCCGGGCAGATCGTGGGCCACGTGCTCGCCGTGGCCGCCCTTGCCGTCCTTGTGACCCTTGCCCTTGGCGTGGTCACTGAGGTTCGCGGCGGCCGGGTCGCGGCCGTCGGGCGCGGTGCCCTCGCTGGCGTAGGCGGTGCCGGCGGTCAGAAAGGTCGCCCCGATCATGGCGACCGTCGTGGCCAGTGCGGCGGATCTGATGGTCCTCCGTTGGCTCTTCACTAGGTATTGCCCTCCCCATGCATGGCCATGCCACGTGTGTGCACACGTGTGGAGGCATTGGACCCGAGTGGCGGCCGAAAAAACAGACCTTGATTTGAACACGCCACACAAGTACGGTGTCCGGCCATCCAGTTGCGGATTCCGGACACGTGGAAACGGTGGACGCCGGGGGCCGCAACCACGGCGTGACTCCGTGCGCCCCTTGTGCATCGGCGTGGCGTCGACCGTGGGTCGGGTCACGCTTACCCCGTACGCCGCACGGGCATTCGGCACCGTAGAGTCGTTCGACGGACCGCGACCGCCGTCGTGTGACGCCAACTCCCGATACCCGAGGACGGATCCCGTCATGCCGCGTCCGAATCCAGCACAGCTTGCCTACGGTTCGGCCACCGTCATCCTCTCGGCCCTCGTCATGTTGCTCGTGACGCAGGCGCGTTCGGGAGTCGAGGTCGTGGTCGTCGCGAGCGTGGCACTCGCGCTCGGGCTGATCGTCGCGGTCACGGCGCCCGCCGGGCGCGCGGCGCACCGGCCCCGTCCGGTGTCCGACGGAACGCCGGACCGGCGCGGCGCGGCCCGCGTCGAGGACGAACAGCGGGTTCCGCAGCCTTCGTTGCGCCGCTGACTCCCCCCACTCCCCCGCACACGGCCCCCGTGGGAAACGGGGGCCGGCACGGGATCGGACACGGCCGCGGACGGGCCCGCGGCCTCGTCCGCGGCGGCCCGTCCGGCCGCTCCCGGTTCCCCGACCACCGCGGAGGACGCGACGCGGGTGCTGTGTCCTCGGCGTCCTCGGCGTCTTCGGTGCCCTCGGCGTCCTCATGGCCCGAGTGCACCGTGCCACCGCGCGCCGCGCATCCGGCGCGTGTCGTTCGGGCGACGGCCCGCGGCCCGGAGCCCGCTACTCCGAGCCGCGCGCCACGAACGTGCGGGCCGCCTTGTCGTGCCAGCACTGCCGCCACGGCTTGTCGACGACGCACCAGAAGGCGTTCACCACGCCGATCCCCAGCAGCGACAGCGGGCCGTACACCAGCCAGCGGCGCAGCGCGGCACCGAACGAGGGGGTGTCCTGCTCCTCGATGGCGAGCACCGTGAGGCCGAACAGCCTCTTGCCGAGCGTGCGCCCCCAGCGGGCGGTGGGCAGCACCTCGTAGAGGAGGCCGAAGACGAGGAAGGCGGCGAGCACGATCGCCAGGTAGACCCCGGTGGTGCCGTCGACCAGCCAGACCTGGCGCGTCACGCCCGCCTGTTCGACCTCCTCGATCCGCTCCCGGATGTGCTCGACGCTCGGGCCGACGAACGGGAAGGCCACCGCGCCGGTCACCGCCGCGGTGACGATGCCGTCGACGAGCCGGGCCGCCAGCCGCCGTCCGAGCCCGGCGGGACGGGCCTGACGCTGGGCGGCCTGGAGGAAGGGGTCGACGGTGGGCGGCTTCCAGGGCACCACCCGCTCGGGGTCGCCCGGCACCGCGGCCGGGGACTGCTGCGCCGGCACGGCGGCCGGTACGGCCGGAGCGGACGCGGCGGGAGCCGTGGGGGCGGCGGGAACGGGCGCGGGTCCGGCGGGGGCCGGCGCGGGGGCGGGGGCGCGCTGGGCCAGTTCCTGCACCTGCCGCGTCCACGAGGGCTGTTCGGGCCCGGGAGCGGGCGCGGCGGGGGCCGCGGGGACGGCGGGAGCCGGTGCGGCGGGCGCGGGTCCGGCGGCGGGCGCGGCGGGGACGGCGGGAGCCGGTGCGGCGGTGCCCTCCGGCCGTACGGGCCGCATCCTCATGGTGCCCTCCGCACGGGGCGGGGCGCTCTCGCCGCCCTCCGGGCGCGGAGAGGCGCCGCCCGCCGGGGCGGTGTCCACGCGCCGCCAGCCGCCGCGCGGGTCGGAGCCCGGCTCCAGCGCGTGCGGGGCGCGGCCCGCGCCCAGCGCCGGGGTGGCGTCCGCGGGGGGCGTGCCCCAGGAGACGCGGTCGCCCCGCTCGCCGTCGAAGCCGGACTGCCGGGAGGCGTCGGCCTGCCAGGCGGACGCGGGCTCGGGGCGGTTGCCGTGCAGCCGGGACGGGTCGTCCCAGGTGGTCACCCGTTCACCGGGACGGACGTCCACCTCGCCGCGTCCGCGCACCTCGGGAAGCGCGGTGCCCGGGGACGGCGTCGAGGGGGCGGCCGGGGCCCGGTCGTCCCCCGGGCCGTCCTCCTCGTCCAGGAAGACCGGGCCCGTCTCCTCGCGCGCCGTCTCCTCCCGCGCGGGCGGCGACGAGGCGGGGGCGGACGGCTCCGATGACGACGACGCCGATGGTGCCGACGGTGCCGACGCGGACGGTCCGGACGGCGTCGCCGGCGGCGGAACCGCCACCCCGGGAGGGGCGGCGGGCATCGGCTCGCCCTCGGGGGGCGCGGGCCGACTGGTGCCGGGGACCCACGCGGCGCCGTTCCAGTAGCGGATGTACCCCGGGATGGACGGGTCCGGGTAGTAGCCCGGGCCCGGGGTGCCGTGGGCGGATGCTGACGGAGGGGCGCTCATGTGTCCGGTCCCGTATCTGCTCGGCCGTTGCTTGGCGTGTGCCGCATCCCGTCCGCCGACACGGTCGGGTGAGGCTGAGTCCACTATCTACCAGAGACGGCGGACTCCTCGCCCCGAGCATCGGGTGCCCGCCCCTCCATCCAGCGACAGCGGGCCCGTCCCGCCGCCGCCCAGGGGCGTGAGGGGCGGATGAGGGCGCGCGGGGGCGCGCGCACGGCCCACGCGCCTCCGGCGCGGAGCCGCGGGAGGGGTCAGTCGACGTCCCGGGCCGCCTGGCGCACCAGCGGGACGATCCGCAGCGGGACCGGGTTCTCCATGACGATGGCCGTCGCGGCCCGCACGATGCCCTCGAACCCCACCACCTTGTCGATCACCCGCTGGAGGTCGGCGTTGGAGCGCGCCACCAGGCGGCAGAGCATGTCGCCGCGGCCGGTGATGGTGTGCAGTTCCAGCACCTCGGGGACGGAGGCCAGGTGCGCCCGCACGTCGTTGCCCTGTCCCTGTCTGATCTCCAGCGTGGCGAAGGCGGTGACCGGGTAGCCGATGGCCGCCGGGTCCACGTCGGGGCCGAAGCCGCGGATCACCCCCTTGCTCCGGAGCCGGTCCAGCCGCGCCTGCACGGTGCCGCGGGCCACGCCGAGGCGGCGGGACGCCTCCAGCACGCCGATGCGGGGCTCGGCGGCGAGCAGCTCCAGCAGCCGGCCGTCCAGCTCGTCGATGCCCATCCCTGCCTCCCGGTGGTCATCCTGTACAGATCGCCCGGCGTAACGGAGCCAGCACTGTACAGACTGCCCAGCAATTACGGGAACTATTGCGCATCTTGTGGTTCGGCGGGAATCTGCCGCCATGACTGAGACCATCCACCACACCCCCAGCACCGCCCGGCAGGCCGATCCCTTCCCGGTGAAGGGGATGGACGCGGTCGTCTTCGCCGTGGGCAACGCCAAGCAGGCCGCGCACTACTACTCCACGGCCTTCGGCATGCGGCTCGTGGCCTACTCCGGCCCCGAGAACGGCAACCGGGAAACCGCCGATTACGTCCTGGAGTCGGGCTCCGCCCGCTTCGTCCTCACGTCGGTCATCAAGCCCACCACCGACCGCGGCCGGTGGCTCGCCGACCACGTCGCCGCGCACGGCGACGGCGTGATCGACCTCGCCATCGAGGTGCCGGACGCCCGGGCCGCGTACGCCTACGCCGTCGAGCACGGCGCCACCGGCCTGGAGGAGCCGTACGAGCTGAAGGACGAGCACGGCACGGTCGTGCTCGCCGCCATCGCCACCTACGGCGAGACCCGCCACACCCTGGTGGAGCGCTCCGGCTACGACGGCCCCTACCTGCCCGGCTACGTCGCCGCCGACCCGATCGTCGAGCCCCCGGCCCGCCGTTTCTTCCAGGGCATCGACCACTGCGTGGGCAACGTCGAGCTCGGGAAGATGGACGAGTGGGTGGCCTTCTACAACAAGGTCATGGGCTTCACCAACATGAAGGAGTTCGTCGGCGACGACATCGCCACCGAGTACTCCGCGCTGATGTCGAAGGTCGTCGCCGACGGCAAGCGGAAGGTGAAGTTCCCGCTCAACGAGCCGGCCGTCGGCAAGAAGAAGTCGCAGATCGACGAGTACCTGGAGTTCTACGGCGGCCCGGGCGTGCAGCACATCGCGCTGGCCACCAACGACATCGTCGCCACGGTGCGGGCCATGCGCGCCGCCGGCGTGGAGTTCCTGGACACCCCCGACTCCTACTACGACACCCTCGGCGAGTGGGTCGGCGAGACCCGGGTGCCGATCGAGGAGCTGCGCGAGCTGAAGATCCTCGCCGACCGGGACGAGGACGGCTACCTGCTGCAGATCTTCACCAAGCCCGTGCAGGACCGTCCCACGGTGTTCTTCGAGATGATCGAGCGTCATGGCTCCATGGGCTTCGGCAAGGGCAACTTCAAGGCCCTGTTCGAGGCGATCGAGCGCGAGCAGGCCAAGCGCGGCAACCTCTGAGCCGGCTCCCCCGAAAAGCCCGCCCCCGCTCCGTGGCCCCGCCTCCCTGACGGCGGGGCCACGGCCCGTTTCCGGCGCGTCCCGCGCCGTCGCCGGGCCGCCGGACGCGGGCGGCCCGGATCACCGGGTGCGGATCACCACGGTGCGCACGATCTTGTCGTGGAGCCCCTGGCTGTGGGGCTTGTCCCAGGTGGCCCACAGGTAGGCGAGCGGGACGCAGAGCATGTTGTTGACGAGCCACGCCAGCAGGTGCCGGCCCAGCGCGGCGCCGAAGCCCACCGGCCCGCCGGTCTCCAGACGCACCACCTTCAGCCCGAACAGCCGCTTCCCGACGGTGCCGCCGGTGGCGGTGAGGAGCGGGTCGTAGAAGAAGAGCGCGAACAGGATCGTGAGGACCATGCCGACGACCGCCAGCGCCAGAGGCGCTCCCTCGGGTTCGGTGTCCAGGTACGTCCCGATCGGGACGATGACGGCGATCGCGAGGGCCGCCACGAGGAGCGTGTCCACCAGCTTGGCCAGGAACCGCTTGCCCAGGGGGGCGACCAGCTCCGGAGGCGGCCCCGGCAGCGGGGGCGGCGCATACGCGTACGCGTAGGGCGGGGGCGCGGGGTGGCCGATGGGCACGGGCGGGGGCATGTCGGGCGGCGGAGGCGGCGGGTAACTCATGGGGCGTAATCCAAGCAGCGTCCGCCCGGACCGCCAAACGGCTTTCCCCTCCGTTCCCCGTCCGTTGACTCCGCGTCCCGTTCGTCCCTTTTCCGCGCGCTTCCCCGGCCGGTCTCGCGGTGCCCGGGGCGCCCGGCCGCCCGGGTCGCGGGCGGCCGGGCTCGGGGTCAGTCGGCGACCTGGAGCAGCAGGTCGGGCGAGAGGAGGTTGCCGCTGATCCGGTTGCGGACGGCGGCCGCCTTCAGGGCCTCCGACACCTGGGCCGGGGCGGCCGTCGGGTGCCCGTCGAGGTAGACGGCGGCGGCTCCGGCCACGTGGGGGGTGGCCATCGACGTTCCGGAGAGGGTGTTGGTCGCCGAGTCGCCGGTGTGCCAGGCCGAGGTGATGGAGGAGCCGGGGGCCAGGAGGTCCACGCCGAGGCCGAAGTTGGAGTACGAGGCCATCGAGTCGTCGCTCTCGGTCGCGCCGACGGTGATGGCCTCGGTGACGCGCGCCGGCGAGTGGAGGAGCACGGGTGCGCCGGAGTTGCCCGCCGCGACGGCGTAGGTGATGCCGGAGGCGATGGAGTTGCGCACCGCCTCGTCGATCGCGGGGTCGATCAGGCCGCCGAGGCTCATGTTCACCACCGCCGGCTTGCGCGCGTGCTCCGTCACCCACTCGATGCCCGCGACGACCTGGGAGGTCGTGCCGGCGCCGGTGTCGTCCAGGACGCGGACGGCGACGATGTCGGCGTCCTTGGCGACGCCGTGGGAGGCCCCGGCGACGGTGGCGGCCACGTGGGTGCCGTGTCCGTGGCCGTCGGAGGCGATCGTGTCGCCGTCGACGGCGTCGTAGCCGTACCGGGCGCGTCCGCCGAAGTCCTCGTGGGTGACACGGACCCCGGTGTCGACGACGTACACGGTCACGCCCTCACCGGCGGGGTCCGGGTGGGTGTAGGAGTGGTCGAGCGGCAGGTCGGGCTGGTCGACGCGGTCCAGGCCCCAGGAGGGCGGGTCGGGCTGGGTGGCCGCGATCGTGATCCTCCGGTCCGGTGCCACGGTGGCGACGGAGGGGTCCTTCGCCAGGCGCTCGGCCTCGGCCGGGGTCATCCGGGCCGAGAATCCGCGGAGCGCGCTGGTGAAGGTGCGGCCGAGCGCGGCTCCGTAGCGCTCGGCCAGGGTGCCGCTCCGTTCCCGGGCGGTCTTCGGTGTCAGGGCGCCCGCCTCGCCCTCGAGTATGACGACGTATCCGCTCTCCTTCGGGGACGGCTGCGCGGCGCCCGCCGATGCCGGGGTGCCGAGGCCGAGTGCGGCGGTGACCACCGCCGCCGTCAGCCCGACTGCCGTACGGCATCGGGATGTTCTCGCCACTGTCTTCACTGCGTGATCCTCCTCGCGGCCGGGAAGCGTCTGCGCGGACGGCAAACCGGCGGGACGGATTCCACATCCCGCCGCGAGGAGAATGGGTTACCGGCGGTTACAAAACAAGATCGCCGCGGGGATCTCCACACCGGCTCCGCACACCGTCACCCCGGCGCCCCATCGTGCGCCGGGCGCGCGGACGCGCACGGCCACGCCCACGGCGCGGACGCGGGGCCGGTCGGCGGACGGCGGACGGCGGCTAGCAGCTCGGTACGCGTCCGCCCTCCCGCAGCGCCTCGAGCGCGTCGAGGGCGCCGTCCAGGGTGGTGACGGGGATCAGGCGCAGGCCGTCGGGGAGTTCGGCGCGGGCCGCCTCGCACTCGGCCTCGGGCACCAGGAAGACGGTGGCGCCGTCGCGCCGGGCCGCCTGGGTCTTCAGCGGGACGCCGCCGACCGGGCCGACCTTCCCGTTCGCGTCGATGGTGCCGGTGCCGGCGATCGTCCGGCCGCCGGTGAGGTCGTCGCCGTCGACCTTGTCGACGATGCCCAGGGCGAAGAGCAGCCCGGCGCTGGGGCCGCCGATGTCCGACAGGCGCAGGTCCACCTCCACCTCGTCCTCGGACAGGCCCAGTTCGCGCAGCGCGGCGGCGACGGCCGCCTCCTGCGACTCCTCCATCTGGGCGGTGGTGTGCTCCTCGATCTCCTCGGGGTCGTCGCCGACCGGGTAGACCGCCTCGCGCGGCATCACCGCGCGGTCGGTGTCGAACCAACCGTCCAGCACGTCGCCCAGGCGCACGGTCGTCTCCGGCGTGGTCGCCGCGATCGTGGTCGCCAGCAGCTCGCCCTCCGAGGCACGGTCCTCCCCCTTGGGGTCGCCGCCCTCGGAGACGGTGATGACCGGCCTGCCCTTGTACTCGCCCAGGACGTTCGCGGTGTCACCGGGCTGGGCGACCGAGAACGGCAGCGGGGCGAGGGAGGCGACCGCGAGCAGCGCGGTGACGAGCGTCCCGCAGACCGCGAGAGTCCGTGTGCGAGGAGTGAGAGCCGGCATGGGAGTGAATCTAGTTCACCGCGGCGGCGGGCGCGGCGGTGGGCGTCCGGCCCGCCGGCGCGCGCCCGACCCGCGCGCGGACGGTCACCGCAGGAAGTCGGCGACCTCCCGCGCCGCCTGGACCACGCGCGGACCCACCTTCTGGGGCACCGACTCCGAGAGCATCACCACGCCGACGCTGCCCTCGATGCCGTTCACGCCGAGCAGCGGGGCGGCGGCGCCGCAGGCGCCCGCCTCCAGCTCGCCGTGGGTGAGGACGTAGCCGTCGGTCAGGTCCCGCTCGGGATGGCGGCCGGCGAGGATCGCGCGGCCGGCGGCCCCCTTGTCGAGGGGGTGGCGGAATCCGGTGCGGTAGGCGACGTGGTAGTCGGTCCAGCTCGGCTCGACGACGGCGACGGCCAGGGCCTCGTTGCCGTCCACCAGGGTCAGGTGCGCGGTGGCGCCGACGTCCTCGGCGAGCGCCCGCAGCGCGGGCAGGGCCGCCTCCCGCACGAGGGGGTGCACCTGCCGCCCCAGCCTCAGCACGCCCAGTCCGACGCGGGCACGGCCACCCAGGTCCCTGCGCACCAGGGAGTGCTGCTCCAGGGTGGCGAGCAGTCGGTAGACGACCGTGCGGTTGACCCCGAGTTTGTTGGACAGTTCGGTGACGGTCAGGCCGTGGTCGGTGTCGGCGAGCAGTTTGAGGACGCGCAGCCCTCTGTCGAGCGTCTGAGAAGTCTCCGCGGTCACGACGCCCCCTCCTCGGGTGTGTGCCGACGGCTCCGCTCCGGGGTGTGCCTCGCCGGTCCCGTCGGCGGACACGAGTGCCTGGTCGTTCCCGGAAAGCCGCCGGTTGGTCTGGCGGGTCGCACCGGCTGCGCTCCGGGGCAGAGCTGCCACGGGGCGTGTGCGTGTCGGGAAACTTAGCGACCGTCAACACCCCTTCGAAAGAGTCCGTCCAGAATCCGGGCATCGGTGCACTGGTTTATCCGCATTGCGTACAGCAGCAGGTCACGCCGGTCCGGGTCGTTCGCAGGAGACGGCTCGACATGTGGACACACCGGTACGTACGCGCAGGGGCCCCTACCAACCGGTAGAGACCCCTGTGCCGGGACGGAGCGGACGTCACCGCATCCGCGTCGCCCACTCCCGCACCTTGGCGATCCGCTGCTGCAACTGGCCCGCCGTGGCCTGTGCCGTGGGCGGCCCGCCGCAGACCCGGCGCAGCTCGGTGTGGATCACGCCGTGCGGCTTGCCGCTCTGGTGGGCGTACGCGCCGACGAGCGAGTTGAGCTGCCGGCGCATCTCCAGCATCTCCTTGTGGGTGACCACCGGACGCTTCTCGGCGGGCGTCTCCAGCAGGTCGGCCTCGTTGTCCGGCTTGCGGCGGCTGTGCGCGATCTGCCGCGCCTGCCGCTTCTGGAGCAGCAGTTGCACCTGGTCGGGCTCCAGCAGCCCGGGGATCCCCAGGTAGTCCTGCTCCTCCTGGCTGCCGGGGTGGGCCTGCATGCCGAACTCGGCGCCGTCGTACATCACCCGGTCGAAGACCGCGTCGGACTCCAGCGCCTCGAAGGGCAGCTGGTCCTGGTCGCCGGTGTTCTCGTCCTTCTGCTGCTCGGCCTCCTTGAGGAGGTCGGCCTCCTCCGCGTACGGGTCCTCGTCCTCCCCGCCCTTCTTGGGCTTGTCCAGGACGTGGTCGCGCTCGACCTCCATCTCGTGGGCGAAGCCCAGCAGCATGGGGATGGTGGGCAGGAAGACGGACGCGGTCTCGCCGCGCCGCCGGGAGCGGACGAAGCGGCCGACGGCCTGGGCGAAGAACAGCGGCGTGGAGATGGTCGTGGCGTACACCCCGACCGCCAGGCGCGGCACGTCCACGCCCTCCGACACCATGCGCACGGCCACCATCCAGCGGTCGTCGGACGCGCTGAACTCCTCGATCCGCTTGGAGGCGCCGGTGTCGTCGGAGAGCACGACGGTCGGCTTGGTGCCGGTGATCTCGCGGAGCAGTTTGGCGTAGGCCCGCGCCGAGTCCTGGTCGCTGGCGATCACCAGCCCGCCCGCGTCCGGGATCGACTTGCGGACCTCCGTCAGCCGGGTGTCGGCCGCGCGCAGCACGCTGGGCATCCAGTCGCCGCGCGGGTCGAGCGCGGTGCGCCACGCCTGGGAGATGGCGTCCTTGGTCATCGGCTCGCCGAGCCTGGCCTCCAGCTCGTCGCCGGCCTTGCTGCGCCAGCGCATGTTGCCGCTGTAGGAGAGGAAGATCACCGGCCGCACGACGCCGTCGGCCAGTGCCTTGCCGTAGCCGTAGGTGTAGTCCGCCACCGAGCGGCGGACGCCCTCGGCGTCCTCGGCGTAGGTGACGAACGGGATCGGGTTGCTGTCGGAACGGAACGGGGTGCCGGTCAGGGCCAGCCGGCGGGTGGCCGGCTCGAACGCCTCGAAGCACGCCTCGCCCCAGGACCTGGTGTCGCCGGCGTGGTGGATCTCGTCCAGGATGACCAGCGTCTTGCGCTGCTCGCAGCGGTTGCGGTGCAGCATCGGGCGCACGCCCACGCCCGCGTAGGTCACCGCGACCCCGTGGTACTCGCGGCCGAGCGGGCCCGCGCTGTACTCCGGGTCCAGTCTGATGCCCACTCTCGCCGCGGCCTCGGCCCACTGCTTCTTCAGGTGCTCGGTCGGCGCGACGACGGTCACCTGCTGGACGACGTGGTGGTGCAGCAGCCAGGAGGCGAGGGTCAGCGCGAAGGTCGTCTTTCCCGCGCCCGGGGTCGCCACGGCGAGGAAGTCCCGCGGCTGCTTCTCCAGGTAGAGGTCCATCGCGGCCTGCTGCCAGGCGCGCAGCTTGTTGGCCGTGCCCCAGGGGGCGCGACCGGGAAAGGCCGGCGAGAGGTGGTGGGACGTGGTGGTGGTGGACACGGTCTCCGTCGTGCTGGGTCGGCGATGGGACCGCGTCAGCCTATCGGGACCGCCTCGCCGCCCTTCGGGGACGCCCGGAGGGCGGGACGGGGTGCGACGGAGGTCACACGCCGGCGTGCAGCGCCCGCGGGGCCGCCGCGACGAGCGGCACTTCCTGCGGCTTGCCCGCCGCGACGTCGATCACGAAGTCGTGCGCCCGGTCCTGATCGACGGCCGCCGTGTCCACCCCGTTCGGGTCGGGGAAGACGGCGGTGCGCATCCGGGCCGGGCGCTCGTCGCCGTCCACCGGAGGACGGTCCGAGAGCGGTACCGGGCTACTTCCCGGCCGGCTCCTCCGCGCGCAGCCGCCCCGCCACCAGGGCGCCCACCAGGGCGACCGCCGCCGCCGGAAGGTAGACGGCCAGGAACGCCACCGGGTGGGAGGTGGAGGCCGCGGCCTCCCCCGCCCCGTGGCCGACGCTGACCGAGCCGCCGCCCAGGGCGGCGAAGACCGCGCCGCAGGCGGCGAGCAGCACGATGTTGGACAGGCCGTCGCTGAGCTGGAGGGCGGCGGAGTTGACGCCCGCCTCCTCCGGCTTCGACAGCTTCATCAGCAGCACGCTCGTGGAGGAGATCACCACGCCCATGCCGAAGCACCCCGCCGCCTGGGCGACGGTCGCGACCCACACCGGAACGGCCTCCAGCAGCACCAGCGGGGTGGCCGCGATCCCGGCGGTCACCACCACCATGCCCAGCCGCACCAGCCGCTCGCGGTGCGGCTCCATCCCCGGACGGGACTGGACGAAGGAGCCCAGCGCCCAGGTCGCGCCGCCCGCCGCGAGCGAGAGCCCGGCCAGCGTCACCGACAGCCCGCGCTGGGTGACGAGCATCAGCGGGACGAAGCTCTCGGCGACGATGAACGAGCCGGCCGCGATGCCGCGCATCAGCACCACCGTCGGCAGTCCGCGCGCCGCGCGGAACGTGCCGCGCGGCAGCAGCCCCAGCGCGGCCGGGACCATCAGGGCGGTGCCGAGCACCGCGGGGACGAACGAGAGCCAGCGCAGGTCCTGCCCGGCGTACTGGAGGAGTCCGGCGCCCAGCGCCACCGCCACCGCCAGCTTCATCCGCCGCCGGTCCACGGGCCGCACCTCGCCGGGCGGCGGGCCGGAGGCCGCGCGCCGCAGCGCCGGGAACATGACCGCGACCGGCAGGATCACCAGGGCGGGGATGCCGAGGAACACCCAGCGCCAGCCGAACTGCTCGGTGACCGTCCCGGAGATGAGCGGCCCCACGACGGAGGGGATCACCCAGGAGGCGGCGAAGGCGGCCATCACCGTGGGCTGGAGGTGGGCGGGGTAGGCACGGCTGACGGTGACGTACAGCGCGACGATCACCAGCCCGCCGCCGATGCCCTGCACCGCGCGCCCCAGGACGAACACCCACATGGCCGTCGCCGTGCCCGACAGCAGCAGCCCCACCGCGAAGGCCCCGATCCCGGCGGCGAGCGGCGGCAGCGGCCCCTTGCGGTCGCACCACTGGCCGGAGGCGACCATGCCCAGCAGGCTGGTGGTGAAGTACGCGGAGAAGGCGAACGCGTACAGCGCCACCCCGTCGAGCCGGTCGGCGGCGACGGGCATGGCCGTGCCGACGGCCGTCGCCTCGAAGGCGATCAGGAGGACGACGGTGACGATGCCCAGGGTCAGCGCGCGGTAGGCGCGGCCGAGCACCCCGCCCCCGGTCTCCGGCTCCACCGGCGGTGCCGGTGCGGGGGGAGCCGGCGGGAGGTCGGGGGCGGCGGGGGCGACTCTGCCCGGGGTGCCGCCGAGGTCGTCGTCGAGTGCGGTCATGCGGCTCAGCGTAAGGCCCGTCACCGACACCGGCACCTGTCGCGGGACGGTGATCGGCTCGGTCGTCGGTCCTAGTGCCACGGCCGCCGCCCACAGCGGACGGAACCCCCAGCGCCCGGTCCGCCCTCCCGGATTCCGCACGCGTCCGAGCCACCCCGAACACGCCCGCGCGCCCGGTCCGTCGGGACCGGGAACCGGCTCCATCACGGGGACATTCGCCTCCACGGCGCTCCGCCCGGCACTGAAACGGGAAGCCGGGGCATACGGAGGGTGGGAAGCCGATGCGGGTGTGAGGGGGCACGGCGGAGAGAAACCCGGTTCCGACGACGGGAGTTGGTGATGGCAGTCGAGTACGGCACCGAGCGGCGCACGCACACGGGCATCCTGGCGGCGGCGGAGGCCGCGTCACCGGTGGAGTCCGTGGACGTGGTCGCACGTGAACTCAGGCGGCGCTTCGGCGCCACCTCGGTGTCGTTCCTGATCACCGACATGACGGGGCACGCCGTGGTACGGCTGAGCACGGCGGGTGAGATCGGCAGCACCGAGAGGGCGGAGCGCGTCGACCTGGCCGGCACCGTCTACGGCGACGTGCTCCGCACCCAGCGGCTCCGGCTGGCGGACTCCGTCGACGGGGACGGCGGGCAGCGGGTGATCGCGCCGGTCACCAACCGGGGCGACTCCATCGGCCTGCTGGAGGTGCGGGTGCCGGGTGGTCCCGATCCCAGGACGCTGCGGGAGATCAGCCGGGCCGCCCACACCCTGGCCTACATCGTCATCGCCAACCGGCGCTTCACCGACCTGTACCAGTGGGGCCGCCGGACCGCCCCGATGAGCCTGGCCGCCGAGATCCAGCACAACCTGCTCCCCTCGGCGCTGAGCTGCGAGGCCGCGCAGTTCGCGGTGGCCGGCGCCCTGGAACCGGCGGGCAAGGTCGGCGGCGACACCTTCGACTACGCCCTGGAGCGCGAGACCCTCCACCTGTCCGTCACCGACGCCATGGGCCACGACGTGCAGGCCGCCCTGATCGCCTCCGTGCTGATCGGCGCCCTGAGGGGCGCCCGGCGCGCGCGCTGCGAGCTGGCGGAGCAGGCCCGCCGCGCCCACCGGGCGATGCTCGACCACAGCGGCGGCGCGCTGGCGACCGGGCTGCTGCTGCGCGTCGGGCTGCAGGACGGCCGGATCGAACTCGTCAACGCCGGCCACCCCTGGCCCCTGCTGCTGCGGGACGGCGAGGTGCGGGAGATCCGGCTCGCCGTCGACCTGCCCTTCGGGGTCCGCTTCCCGCACGGCTACCGGATCCAGAGACTGGGCCTCCGGCCGGGCGACCGGCTCGTCATCCTCACCGACGGCATGTTGGACCACTACTCCGGGTCGGCCGACCTGCCCGCCCTGATCGCGGGCACCCAGGGGCTGCACCCGCGGGAGGCGGCCCAGGTCCTGACCACGGCGGTGCTGGACGCCCACGACGGCGACCTCAGGGACGACGCGACGGTGATGTGCCTGGACTGGTACGGGCCCAGGTCCATGCGGCTGGACGCCGACACCGGCGCCAGCCTCGCCCAGGCGTCCCCCGCCGCGCTCCCCTCCCGCCGGCGCTGAGCCCGCCGGACCGCCGTGCCACGGCGGTCGGGCGGACGGCCGCCCGGCTACGGGCGCGTCATCACCGCGGCCTGCGGGCGGATCGGCAGCCGGTTGACCGGACGTCCCGTGGCCGCGCGCACCGCCGCCGCCACCGCCGCCGGGGAGACCACCACCGGGACCGCGCTCACCGACTTCGCCCCGAACGGGGCGACCACGTCGCGCTCCTCGACCAGCTCGACGATCCTCACGTCCGGGGCGTCCAGCGCCGTCGGCAGCGGATAGGCCGTCAGGTCGGGGTGGCGCACGACGCCCTTGGACACCCGCAGGTGTTCGGTGAGCGCCGCGCCCACGCCCTGGGTGACGCCCGCCTCGATCCGGGCGCGCACCTGCTGGGGGTTGAGGACGCGGCCGACGTCCTGGGCGACGGCCATCTCCACCACCCGGATCGCGCCCAGCTCCACGTCCACGTCCACCACGGCCCGGATCGCGGCGAAGGCCAGACCGACGAAGGCGTCGCCCTGACCGGTGTCGTCCAGCGGCTCGGTGGGGTGCGGGCGGCACTGGGCGGTGGCCCACAGCTCCTTGCCCTCCAGCGCCTCGGCGACGGTGGTGCTGAGCACGCCGTCGTAGGAGGTGATCTTGCCGTCGGCGATGGTCAGCAGCTCGGTGGACATCCCGAACTTCGCGGCCAGCGGTTGGAGGAGCTGGGTGCGCACCATCTTCGCGGCCCGTTCCACCGCGCCGCCCGAGACCCAGGTGTGCCGTCCGCGCGCGCCGGGCCCGGCCGGGGGCTGGTCGGTGTCCACGGGGACGACGTGGACCTCCTCGACGCCCAGCACCTCCTGCACGATCTGCCGGGCGAGGGTGGAGAAGCCCTGGCCGGTCTCCACGGCCGCGCACATCACCGTCGCCACGGGGCCGTTGACCTTCACCGTGGCCGTGGAGACCTCGTCGGCGCCCTCCGCCCCCAGCATGTGGACCATGCCGAGCGCGTAGCCGACGCCGCGGCGCACGGCGCCCGGCTCGCCCGCGCCCTCGGGGCCGCCCGGCAGCAGCCACTCCTCCTCGGGGCTGTCCTTGGGCAGCGGCGGCAGCGGCGCGTCCCGCACGGCGGTCAGCAACTCGGCCACGGGCGCCGGACAGGTGACGGTCTGTCCGGTGGGCAGCAGGTCGCCGGTCGCCATGACGTTGCGCATCCGCAGCTCGACCGGGTCCATGCCCAGCTTGGCCGCGAGCTTGTCCATCTGGCCCTCGTAGGCGGCGCACACCTGCATCGCGCCCTCGCCGCGCAGGTGGCCCGACGGGGGGTTGTTGGTGCGGACGGCCCAGCCGTCGACGACCGCGTGCGGCACGACGTAGGGGCCGGCGGCGAAGGCGACGGCGGCGGCCAACGCGTCGGCGGAGTCGTCGGCGTAGGCGCCGGCGTCCAGCAGGATCTGCGCCTCGACCTTCACCAGGCGGCCCTCGGCGTCGGCGTGGTGCCGGTAGCGCAGCAGGGTGGGGTGGCGGTGGGCGTGGCCGAGGAAGGACTCCTCGCGGTTGGCGGCGAGCTTGACCGGGCAGCCGGTCCGCATCGCCAGCAGCCCGAGGGCGAGTTGGACGCTCAGGTCCTCGCGGTCCGCCGTGGCGCCGGGGACGCCGGTGACGACGACCTTGACCTGCTCGGGACGGAGGCCCAGGCAGGCGGCGGCCAGGTCGCGGTCGGTGTGCGGGTCGGTGGAGGCGGTGTAGATCTCCACCCCGCCGTCGGTGCGGGGCACGGCGAGCCCGGCCTCGGCGCCGATGGGGGCCGGGTCCTGGCGGCCGATGCGGTACAGGCCCTCGACGATCACCTCGCCGACGGCGCTCTCGTCGCCGTACCGCAGGGGGATGTGCCGGATCACGTTGCCGTCGGGGTGGATGGGCTCGGTCTCGAACGCCTTCTCCGGGTCGGTGACCGGCTCCAGCACCTCGTACTCGACCGCGATGGCGGCGGCGGCCAGCCGCGCGGTGTCGGGGTGGTCGGCGGCGACGGCGGCGATGGGCTCGCCGTGGTGGCGCACGACGTCGCGGGCGAAGGCGGGCCGGTCGGCGACGCGGCGGCCGTGGGTGGCCTGGCCGGGCACGTCCTCGTGGGTGACGACGACGCGCACCCCGGGCATCGCGACGGCCTGCGAGGTGTCGATGGAGAGGATGCGCGCGTGCGGGTGCGGGGAGCGCAGGACGGCGGCCCACAGCAGTCCCTCGGCCCACAGGTCGGCGGCGTACGGGAAGGTGCCCTGGGTCTTGGCGAGCGCGTCGGCGGGTTGGAGCGAGGAGCCCAGCCCGTGCCGGGGCTCGGCCGCGTTCGCCGGCCCCGTGGCGGCGCCGGTGAGGGGGACTCCCCCGGCCGGGGTGGCGGTCGCCGCGTCGCTGGTCACTGCGCGCCTCCGTCCTGCGGCAGGTGGTGGTCGTGGGGCGGCTGTCCTCCGTGGCCGCCTTGATGGGGGATGCGGGCCCGGGGGCCGCCGTCCCCCGCCCCGTGGGTCCGGGCCTCCTCCGCCTCCCGGGCCTCGGCGAGCGCGGCGGCCGCGGCCTCCCGCTCGGCGACGACCATGCGCACGGCGTCGAGCACGCCCCGGTAGCCGGAGCAGCGGCAGAGGTTGCCGCTGATGGCCTGACGGGCCTCCAACTCCGTCGGGTTGTGGTTGCCTTCGAGCAGGTCGTGGAGGGTCATCGCCATGCCCGGAACGCAGAAGCCGCACTGCACGGCGCCGCAGGCGGCCAGCGCCCGCTGCACGTCGCAGGGCGTGCCGTTCTCGGCCAGCCCCTCGACGGTGCGGATCTCGGACCCGGCGGTGGTCGCGGCGGGCACCAGGCAGGAGGCGACGAGCCGTCCGTCGACCTGGACGGAGCAGGCGCCGCACTCCCCCTGCGAGCAGCCGTCCTTCGCCCCGGCCAGGCCGAGGCGCTCGCGCAGCACGTAGAGCAGCGACTCGCCGAGCCAGGCGTCGACCACGGGCCGGTCGACCCCGTTGACGCGCAGGACGTACGAGACGTGCGGGTGCTCGCTGTCGACCGCGGACGCCACGGGGACGGACCCGTCCTCGACGCCCGTACCGGTCTCCCCGGCCCGGGCGGCGGGGTCCTGGGCGGGGTCCTGGACGGCGGTGTCCTGGACGGGGACGTCCTGGACGGTGTCCCGGGCGGGGACGTCCTCGGCGGGGGCCTCGGGAACGGGGGCCTCCGGGGCGTCCGGCGCCCCCGGCTCCCGTGCCGCGTCCTCCGGCGGGGTCCCGGCGCCGTCCGCGGCGGGCTCCTGTCCGGGCCCCGCCGGGTCGGCCGGCCGCCGCGCGGCGGGCGGCTCGGGTGCCGCCCCGGCCGCGGGGGCCAGGTACTCGCCGGAGTCGTCCGGGCTGCCCGCCGCCGCGAACGGGATCGACCACTGGCCGGTCGCGCCCGGCGCGGGCGACGCGCTCCAGTCC
>NZ_BAAASZ010000011.1:0-117037 GCF_039533145.1 Streptomyces macrosporus | reverse complement strand
GGTTCCACCGGTATCACGCTCTGTGTCGGCATCGGGTTCGCTCCCGCCCTGGACGGTACCGACCCGTTCCTCGTCAGTAGCTTCCTGGCCGTCGCCGGACTCGCCGCGGCCGGGTTCGTCGCCTGGCGGATCTCCACGCCGGCCGCGACGGTGGAGGAAACGCTCGGGTAGCCCCGGACAGGGCCGCGCCCGTCCGGCGGTCCGGCCGGGCGCGGCCCTGAACAGGCCCACGATCACCACCGGCCGATGCAGGAGGTCACGTGCCCGTCCCGCCCTCGTCCCTCACCGACCCCTACGGGAGCGGTTCCACGCGTTGCTCCCGCGCCGCCAGATCGTCCATCCGCTGGGCTGTCATCGACCCCGCGTCCCGGACAGGGTGGTCATTGCCGCGGAGTCTTCGAAGCCCTGCACCAGAAAGCGCGCGGGTTCGTGGCCGGCTCGCCGACCGTGCTCATGGCGCCGACCGTCACCGGGGCCGGCCACCTGCTGTACTTCTCGCTGTTCCCACGGTTCCTCGCCCCTGCCGCGGGCCGGCCGGTCGCCGCGCAGACCGGGCTGCTCAGCACACTGCGCCTCACCGCCTGCGCCGTCGTCCCCCCGCCGTCGGCGTTCTCGCGCGCACCGTGCCCAAGACCCGACCCTCGGCCGCCCGGGCGGCATCCCGGGCCTCCGGTGCCATGATGATCGTCATCGGCGGGTTCCTGCCGGTGGAACGTCCGGCCGGCTGACGAACCCGCCCTCGCCCCCGTACGCACACCATGACGCCCGTCGAAGGAGAGACCGTACGTGGAAGACCCGATACACCAGGAACAGGCAAGCCCCGCGGTCCACAAGCGCATCCAGGACAGCTTCGACCGCCAGGGGTTGATGCGTCACCTCGGCGCCCGGATAACGCACATCGCGCCGGGCCGCGTGCACATCGTCCTCCCGTCCCGTCCCGAGGTGACCCAGCAGCACGGCTACGTCCACGCCGGCGCCACCAGCGCCGTCGCCGACAGCGCCGGCGGCTACGCGGCGCTCACCCTGTTCCCCGAGGACTCCGAGGTCCTCACCGTCGAATACAAGATCAACCTGCTCGCGCCCGCCGTCGGCGACCACATCGAGGCGATCGGGACCGTCCTGAAGTCCGGACGGACGCTGACCGTCTGCCGGTTGGAGGTGTACGGCGTCCAGGCGGGCGGCGAACGCAAGCTCGTCGCCAACGGCCAGCAGACCCTGATCCGCGTGAACAGGCCCGCCCCGTGAGCCCGCACCCCTCGTTGCCGTCCTGGGTCATGTGGTGGCAGCGGCCCTTCCCCGACGCCAACACGCTCCTCCTGCACGGACGGCAACCGGCACTGGTCGACAGCGGGTTCGTCGGCCACGCCGAGGAGACCGCCGCCTGGGCCCACGCGCACGCGGGAACGATCGACCTGGTCGTGAACACTCACTGGCACTCCGACCACGTCGGCGCCAACGCCCTCCTCCAGGCGAGGGGAGCCGGTATCGCGGCCGGAGCCCCGGAGGCCGAGGCCATCACCCGCCGGGACCCCGGCTGCTGCGCCGCCGAATACCTCGACCAGCCCGTCGCCCCGTACACCGTCGACATCGCCCTCGACGACGGCCAGGTCCTCCGGCTCGGCGACGCCGACTGGGAGGTCGTCCGCACCCCCGGGCACACCCCCGGGCATCTGGCGCTGTGGCAGCCGGAGGAGCGGCTGCTCGTGGTCGGGGACGCGCTGTCGGACTATGACGTCGGCTGGGTGAACCTCGCCCTCGACGGCCCCGACGCGGCCACGACGGCGCTCGCCTCCCTGGAGCGGATGGCCGACCTCGACCCGAGTCTGATCCTGCCCTCCCACGGCCCCGTGCCCGCCGACCCCGCGGCCGCGTTCGCCGCCGCCCTGCGTCGCGCCCGGCGCCTGGTCGACGACCCGGGCGGGGCGGTCTGGTACGGGGCCCGGCGGATCTTCGCGTTCGCCTTGATGATCCGGGGCGGGATACCGGCCGACGAGGTCGAGCCGTACCTCCACGCCCGGGCCTGGCTGACCGACGCCGCCCGGCTCCTGGACCTGCCCCCCGAGGCGCTCGCCCACGAGCTGGTCACCACCATGCTGAGCAGCGGTGCCATCGTCCTGCGCGACGGTCGCCTGCACGCCGCCGCGGACCACACGCCGACCGCACCCGAGTCGCTGCGGGTGCCGTACCCGCGCGCCTGGCCGCCCGCGTAGTCGGGAGGGGCCGGAGCCGCTCAGGCGCGTTCACGGTCCGACGAGCACGGGCGGTGGGCCGTTTCGCTCACCGCCCATGGCCGCTCCGGCGGCCCGTTCGACCTGTGCTTCGGACCGTGGGCTTCCGGCGCCTGGGGTGGGTGAGGACCTGGAGATGGCCGCGCGGAGCGGTGCGCATCTCGGCGATGGCTTCGTACCCGAGAACGGACCGCACCTGTGCACCGGTTCGGGAGGCGGCGAGCGTCCGTCGGCGAGTCGGAAGGTTCACGAGTTGCGACACCGGTACTCGGCGGCATCCGATCGACCTCCGGACAGGCCCGAACGCGCGCTCGCCTCCACTGCGGTCAGCCGATGCGACAGGAGCGGGCCAGGGCCAGCCCACCGAGACCCATGCTGATCAACCCCACCAGCATGGCCACGTAGGCCCCGCCCAGCCCGTTGCCCGTGCCGAGTCCACCGTCGGCGGTGGCCGCGACCAGCCCGCCGAGGGCCATGCTGATCAGCCCCGCCGCCATGGCCACCATGGCCCCGAGCGGCCCGTTGGCCGTGCCGAGACGGCCAGCGGGGCGGGCCAGCGCCAATCCGGCGACGACCACGCCGGCCAGCCCCGCCAGCGTGCCCGTGGTGGCCCCGAGTCGCCCGAGACCGAGGTCGTGGAAACCGGCGGCAACCGGCTGGACCGAGGCGTGCGCGGCCGCCGGTGCGGCAAGACCGAGAACTCCGAGCAGGGCGGCGAGCAGGGCGGCCGCGGCGGCGGCAAGCAGGCGACGAACGGACATCACGGTGCTCCTTCTCTTCCTACGACTGGACGTCGCCTGATCATGTCCGTCGGGCCCACCTCCGGTCGTCCAGCGGACGCAGGCACTTCGCCCTGCCGCCGATGGCGCATCCGGCTACCGCGGACGCTGCGGGAACGGCGAGAGGTACTGCGGGCGCGGTAGTGGCCGCTCGTCCGCGAGCAGGACTCGCCCGCGGCGGCATCCGGCCAGGGTGCGCGCATGAGCAGAGGACGGTTCGGTGTTCGCGCCGGTGTCGGAGACTGGGCGATCGCCGTCGGCGTGGCGGCGGCGCTGCCGGCCACCGGGCTGTCCAGGCAGCACTCCGCCACGAACCTCGACCTGCTCGGCTACGCGTTGCTCACGGTCGGCGGCCTGGCGCTGGCCGCGCGCCGCCGGGCTCCGGTTCCCGTCCTGGCCGTCACCGGGCTGTGCGCGGTGGGGTACCAGGCGGCCGGTTTCGACCTCCCTGCCGTCGCGTACCTGTTCGCGGTGTACGCGGCCGTACGGGCGGGACACCGCACCGTCACGGTGGCCGCGTCCGTGACCATGCTCGCCGCCCTCCCCCTCGCGGCCCTGGCCTCGGGCCTGCACGACACGGGAGAGGCGTTCGCGCAGGCCCGAGGCGCCCTCGAGCTGGCATGGCTGATCGCCGCCGGGGCCGCGGGGGAAGCGCTGCGGCAGGCCGAGCGACGGGCGGACGAAGCCGAGCGCACCCGGGAGGAGACCGCGCGGCGCCGCGCCGACGAGGAGCGGCTGCACATCGCGCGGGAGCTGCACGATGCGCTCACCCATCAGATCTCGGTCATCAAGGTGCAGTCCGAAGCCGCCGTCCACGTGGCCCGCAAGCGGGGGGAACAGGTGCCGGAGGCTCTGCTGGCGATTCGGGAGGCCGGGCGTGAGGCGGCCCGGGAGCTGCGCGCGACGCTGGAGGCGCTGCGCGACGACGACACCACCCCGCCGCACGGGCTCGACCACATCCCGGAACTGGTGGAGCGGGCCGGCAAGACCGGCCCGGAGGCGACGCTGACGATCAGGGGACAGCGGCGCGACGTGCCGGCCGCGGTGGGCCGGACCGCCTACCGGATCGTTCAGGAGTCGCTGACCAACATCGCCCGTCACGCCGCCGCCACTACGGCGTCCGTCCGCATCGACCACCGGCCGGACGCCCTCGCCCTGCGAGTCGACGACGACGGCAGGGCCACGCCGGACACCGCGCCGAAGCCCGGCATCGGGCTGCTCGGGATGCGCGAACGCGTCACCGCCCTCGGCGGCCGGCTGCGGGCAGCACCGCGCGGCGAGGGCGGCTTCACCGTCCAGGCCGAACTCCCCCTGGACCGGACGCCGTGATCCGTGTCCTGCTGGTCGACGACCAGCCGCTCATTCGCAGCGGATTCCGCGCACTTCTCGATCTCGAAGACGACATCGACGTGGTGGCCGAGGCCGCCGAAGGCGGCGAGGGCTTGGAGCTCGCCAAAGAGCACCTCCCCGACATCGCGCTCATCGACATCCGGATGCCGGTCGTCGACGGCATCGAGGCGACCCGGCGCATCGCCGCGGACCCGGCCCTGGCCCGGGTGCACGTCGTCATCCTGACCAACCACGGCTTGGACGAATACGTCTTCGACGCGCTGCACGCCGGCGCCGCCGGATTCCTGGTCAAAGACATCGTGCCGGAGGACTTCCTGCACGCCGTGCGCGTCGCCGCGCGCGGCGACGCCCTGCTGGCACCGTCGATCACCCGCAAGCTCATCAACCGGTACGTCACCCAGCCGCTCCCCACCGGCACCGGCACGGGGCTGGAGGAGCTGACCGGCCGCGAGCGCGAGGCCGTTGCCCTGGTCGCGCAGGGCCTGTCCAACGACGAGATCGCGGGCCGCATGGTGATCAGCCCGCTGACCGCGAAAACCCACATCAACCGGGCCATGACCAAACTCCGTGCCCGTGACCGGGCCCAACTCGTGGTCTTCGCCTACGAGTCCGGCCTGGTGACCCCGCGCAACTCCTGACATCCACGGTCCGGGTGCCTGCCTGTCCGCAGGTGATCCTCTTGCCGGGTCCCCCGGCCATGCCGCCGAGGAGCAACAGTCATGCGGTGGGGTCCGGATCCGGCCAGCCCGTCCGGGCACAGACGGCATCAACGGTCTCTTCGACGGTGAGCCCGTCGGTGACGACCTGTAGATCGCCGAGCCCGGCACGCTCCATCGCGTCGGCATCCGCTGTGGCCCGGGCCGCGACACGCAGCAGGTGCGCCGCGGGACGGCCCCTCAACGGGTCGCCCGGCTGCAGCCAACTGCCGCCGTGTCCGCGGAGCATGACACGCCGCGTCAGCTCTTCGCCGCCGGCATGGAGGCGGCACACCGTGGTGGCTGCGGCGGGCAGCGCCTCGGCGTACCTGTCGAGCGCGGACTGGTTCTCAACCGGGCCGACCACGGTCAGACGCCGGGCCCCGACCGCGCGGTAGTTCTGCCACACGGCCGCCAGGATGCGGGCTTTGAGCCGGTGATCACTCGGATCGTCGGCCGGGGCGGGAGCGCAGAAGCCGAGCTGGTCGAGGTCGACGTAGGCCGAGGTGAACCCGGCGTGCAAGGCCCGCAGATGGAGCGGGAAGCCGACGGTCGATTTGCCGACACCGGTCGCGCCGCACAGCCACAGGATCCGCTCATCGGCGGCCGCGGTCCCGTGGCTGTCCGACTGTCGTCCGGCGCAACAGGGCCCGCTCATGCCAAAGGACGCACTCGTGTCTTGGGAGGAGTGTGACCGGGCCGTCCCGGACGGCCCGTGTGCCGTGCCGGCTTCGGGAAGGGTCGGCCAGGGATCGAGCTGTTCGCGCAGGAGCCGTACGACCGCGGTCACGGCGTGTCCGGTGGTGTCGATGCACCCATCGGCGAAGCCGCTCGTGTCCAGGGCGTCGGCCTCCTTCAGCGCCGCGGCCATCTCGTCGGTCCGGATGCCGCGGCCCAGGAAGCGCCGCCGAAGTTCTTCCCGGTCGGCGCGGAGCCGCCACACCGTCAGCGCGGCCTGTGGCAGCAGCTCGGCGGATACGCCTCTGCTCGCATCGACGACACCGGAGACGATGACACACCGGGCTCCGGCCGCCCGGAAGGCTGTCACCACCGCGCCGAGGTTCTCGGTCTTCAGCCGGTGTCGTCCCGGATCCGCAGCGGGCTCGGGATAGCAGATGCCGAGCTGATCGATGTCGACGTACCCGGCTTCGACTCCGTCCTGCACGAACCGGGAGTACAGCTGCCACGCGACCGTCGTCTTGCCGACTCCCGGCGGGCCGCACAACCACAGCACGGGGATCGGAGCACCGCCCAGCGGGGCCCGGCTCACCGGCCATCCACCTCGTCCAGGCGGACACACGTGGGGGTCGTGGGAGCGGACACGAATTCGGAGCTGCAGGTCACAAGAGAAAGCGTGACGATGGACCTGCTCCGTGTCGACCGAAATATCCACACCGGCGCCGCCCCGCCTGGTATCGGTACCGCCGCGACCCCGCATCGGCCCCCTCCCCTCGGGGCCCGGACCAGCGAGCGGTGGCGTGCATACCGGACCGGAACCCTCGCCACCTGACGCATCGAGCTGCGGGAAGACGCCGGCACGGTGTGGTCGGTGCCCGACCCGACGTTCGAGGAGAACCCCGCCGCGACGCGCGTCTGCTCCGCCGTGCACGGGACGCTGTGCGCGCCCCGGACGGCGGTCGCGCAGGGGCGGCCGGGCGGCAACAGCGGAGCGACGCGTTCCCACAGATCGTCGGGCACAAGGTCGTCCGACCCCTGCGGCGCTCTGCCACCCCAACGACCAGCTGCCAAGCGCCTGCACCGAGTTCGTTCCGAAAGATCAGCCGGGTGACGGTGTGACGCCGATCGATGGTCGGCCATCTCGATCCGTGGTTGGCCGGCGCCCCGTTTCGACTGCCCACGGCAGGCTCAAGCGCCTGTCGGAGACTCGACCGCTCACCTCAGGCCGAGTGACCCGTGTCACATCCGGTTCCTGTCAGCGATCGGGGCGCCGTCTCGTTCAAGGGGCACGCGAACGAGACAGGAGCAACGCCATGAAGCACCGCATCGTCGTACTCGGCGCCGGATACGCCGGGGCCTTCGCCGCCGGAAACCTGGCCCGCCGGCTCTCTCCCGCCGACACCGAGATCACCGTCGTCAACGCCGAGCCCGTCTTCGTCGAGCGGATGCGGCTCCACCAACTCGCGGCCGGCCAGGCTCTGACGTTCCGCGAGCTCGCCGACGTGTTCGCCGGTACCGAGGTGCGCCTGCGCCTGGCGCGCGTCACCGGTGTCGACCCCGAACGCAGGACCGTCGCCGTGGCCGGCGAGGACGGCGCCGACGAGCTCGTGTACGACACCCTTCTCTACGCGCTCGGCAGCTCCGTGGCCCACCATGGCGTCCCCGGCACAGCCGAGTACGCCTTCGATGTGACCGGCCTGTCCTCGGCGCTGCGTCTGCGCGAGCGCCTGGCCGGTCTGGGCGAGGGCGGCACCGTGCTGATCGTCGGTGAGGGGCTGACCGGCATCGAGGCCGCCACCGAGTTCGCCGAGTCCCGGCCCGACCTCTCGGTCGCACTCGCCGCCCGCGGCGAGCTGGGCGCCTGGCTCTCCCCGAAGGCCCGCCGCCACCTGCGCCAGGCCTTCAACCGGCTCGGCATCACCGTCCACGAGCACACCGGCATCGAAGCCGTCGAACCGACACGGGCGATCGCCGCCGACGGTACGTCCATTCCGGCCGACGTGACCGTGTGGTCTGCCGGGTTCGCCGTCCACCCCATCGCGGCCGCCGGCGGCCTGGAAGTCGCCGGGACCGGCCAGATCGTCGTCGACCGCACCATGCGCTCGGTCTCGCACCCCGACGTCTACGCCGCCGGTGACTGCGCCTACGCGATCGGCGAGAACGGCCGGCCGCTGCCGATGTCCTGCGCCACGGCCGGCTTCACCAACATGCAGGCGACCGCCGCGATCATCGCACGCCTGACGGGCAGCGAGGTTCCGACCACCGCGCTGAAGTACCACGGCAACCACATCAGCCTCGGGCGGCGGGACGCGATCTTCCAGATGGTCGACGGGGACGCCCGGTCGAAGTCCTGGTACCTGGGCGGCCGGATCGCCGCGCGGCTCAAGACAGGCGTGCTCACAACGGCCGGGTGGGGCATCGCCCACCCGACCTTCGGCATGCCGAAGCGCAAGCGCCGCCTGGCCGCCACGCCCGATCAGGCCGGCGTGAGGGTCGCCGCGTAGGTTGTTCCGCCATGGACAGCGCAGCCATCGATCAGTTCGAGGCCGGCCGGGGCCGGCTGGCCTCGCTCGCTTACCGTCTGCTCGGCTCGGCCACCGACGCCGAGGACGCCGTGCAGGACACGTTCCTGCGCTGGCAGGCCGCAGAGCGCGAACGGATCGAGACGCCGGAAGCGTGGCTGACCAAGGTCATCACCAACCTCTGCCTCGACCGGCTCCGCTCGGCCCAGGCGCGCCACGAACGCGCGGCCGGCGCCTGGCTGCCCGAGCCGCTCCTCAAGGGCGACCCGATGCTCGACCCGGCCGACACCTTCGAGCAGCGCGAATCGGTGTCCTTGGCCGTACTGACCCTCATGGAGCGCCTCTCACCGGTCGAGCGGGCCGTCTACGTCCTGCGCGAGGCCTTCTCGTACAGCCATGCCGAGATCGCCGGGATCCTCGACATCACCGAGTCCGCGAGCCAGCAGCATGCCCACCGCGCCCGGATCCGGGTCGCCGCCGAGCGCCGCCGCGGCAACGAGGAGGTGGACCCCGCGTCCGCACGCCGGGTCGTCGAGGAGTTCCTCGCCGCCGCCGTGTCGGGACGCACCGAACGGCTGGTGGCGCTGCTCACCGACGACGTAACGGCGATCTCGGACGGCGCCGGACTGGGCAAGCGGCTGCTGCGGTACAAGACGCGCGAGCGCGTCGCCTCCTACGTGCGGGCCGGCTTCAAGCCCACGCCGGCGAAGCGGCGGCTGGCCGGCGGCTCGCCCGCGTTCCACATCGCGCTGGTCAACGGCTCCCCGGCCGTCCTCGCCGTGGTCGAGGACCGGGTCGTGGGCACCGTGGTGTTCGAAGTCGACGGCGGCAAGGTCGCGTCCCTGCACGGCATCGCCGCCGCGGACCGGCTCGCGCGCCTCAACGAGGCTTGGCGGCGGCACGAACCCGACGCGCCGGTCGTCGACGCATGGTGACCAGGGCCACCGGAATCCAGTGACCTGAGTGGGAGCGAGAACAACACCCCTTCGGCCCCGCACTGCACAGCAGCGCGGGGCCGACGCACGTCGTCTCCCGAATCGGCCCTGGCCACCCGGTACGCCATGGTCAAGCCGTTCCTCGCGCCGCTGGGCGAGTCGAAGGCGCTGAGCGCGGCGGCTGCGAGCGGCCTTGGGGCCTGGCACGCTGTGGCGCGTTCCGAGCAGCCGCGCCGTGCGGTGAGACCAACGGACACCCGCAAGGCCCTCGGATGACCACACCCGCGGCCGCGCAACCAGCCGCGAACACCGCGGCGAAGACCGGCGGGCAGCGAAGGTGATCGTCGTCCAGCAGAAGGGCGGCACCGGAAGTCCACGATCGCGGTGGACACCGTCGCCTGCGCGGCACGGGCGGGCGCGGGCGCGAGGCCGTGCCGGGCCTTCGACGCCCACTGCCGCGCGGATGCCATACCCGCGCGGCACGCGCCGTCCTCTACCCGAGCGCGAGCATCGCCTCGGCGACCTCGCCGACCGCCGCATCAGGAATCGCAGTGGCGGCCGCCTCGAGGACGAGCAGCCGCGCCCCCGGGATCTCGCGTGCGATCGCCTCGCCGTTTCCGACGGGGAAGAACCGGTCGTGGCGGCCGTGGACGACGAGCGTGGGGACCTCGATCTCGGGCAGGCGCTCGCGCCAGCGGGGTTTGCAGTCGAGCCTGGAGAACACCATGCCCATCTGATTGGCCATCTGGACCGGCGGTGCGGTGCCGGGCGTGCGGTCCCAGACGCGCGCGGCGATCGCGCGCGCGGCGGCGGGGTCGTCGCCGAGGATCTCCGCGCCGCCGGCGGCGAACTCCGCCACCGCCTCGCGGTCGGTCCAGTCGGGCAACGGACGGGCGAACAGTCGGCTCATCGTCGCCTGGTCATGGTCGGGGAGGTCGTCGTCGGGCGGGCCGGGCGCAACAGCGCGGGTGCCGGCCAGGGTGAGCGCCGAGAACGCGCCCGGATGGTCGAGCGCGGCCACCTGGGCGACCATCCCGCCGACGCCGATTCCCGCGAGGTGCGCGGGCCCGCCGCCGAGCGCGTCGACAAGGGCCGCCGCGTCGGCGGCGAGGTCGCGCAGGGTGTAGGCGGGCGCCTCCGGGTCCGCCGTCGTCGACTCCCCGCTGTCGCGCAGGTCGTAGCGCACCACACGGCGCCCGCCGGCGGCGAGGCGCTCGCAGAGCGCGTCGGGCCAGGAGAGCATCGTCGTCCCGCCCGCGAGCAGGACGAGTGGTGCGTCGTCGTCACCGAACGACTCGATGCCCGAGGTGATCTCGTTGACGTTGACGGTGGTCATCGGATCACCGGAGGACGTCGTAGGTCAGGTGCGTCGCGGTCGATGTCGCGGTCACGCTCCGCTGCACCAGCGTGTGCGGCGCTCCGCCGGTGAACAGGGGCGTCCCGGCGCCCAGCACGACGGGCGCGAGGTGCAGCGTCAGCGCGTCGACCAGCCCGGCGTCGAGCGCCGAGCCGATCGTGGCGCCGCCGCCCATGAGGACGACGTCGAGGTCCTTGCCGCTGTCCGACGACGCCGCCTCGGCGCGCCGGCGCGCGGCGGTGACGGCGTCGGGCAGACCGGTGGTGACGAACGTCCAGTCGAGGTCGGTGAGCCGCACTGACTCCGGCGGCGAGCTCGTCACGACCACGAACGCGGGCCTGCCGACCTCGCCGGCGCCGTAGCCGGAGGTGTCGTCCCAGCCGTTCGGCCCGTCGACCACGTCGAAGAGTCGGCGGCCGAGGACGACGGCGCCCGAGCGGGCGGTGGCCTCGCGCAGGACCCGGCGGTCGTCGGGGTCCTCGGAGAACGCCCAGGTGTGCAGGGCCTCGCCGCCGGTGCCCAGACCGTTGTCCGGGCCGGGGTCGGGCCCGGTGACGAAGCCGTCGAGGGAGACCGAGATGTCGGCGATGATGCGAGTCATGCCAGGGCAGACCCGATCCACCGCCCGAACTCATCGCTCCCGCGTGAAACGTGTGCCGGATGCTCCCGGATCACCGGGACCGGCTCGCCGAGAAGCACCGGCGCCGGGACGACGCCAAGCGCCGCCGGACCCTCGAAGCCGTGTCCCGACCGGGCCGCATGCCTGTCGGCGCCGCACCTGCGGACTGACACGAGGGGAGGCGGGGCGAAGGTCGTGCGTCACGAGACAACCGGGTCCGCTCCCCCGAGTGCGGGCCGGGTGACTAGCGTCCTGGGGTATGACGGAGATGGTGGCTGCGGGCGCGCAGGCGGCTCGATCGGCGCAGGAAACGGCGAGCCCGTACGCGGTGGTCGAGCACGGGCGGCGGGAGGACCGGACGGAGACCGAAGCCTTGTCGGGGATCGTGCACGAGGCATTGGGGGCGGGGTTTCGTGTTGTCGGGGTGGACCGGTTGCGAGGCGGGAGCAAGAAGGGGGTCCACCGGGTTCACGTGGACGGACCGCGTGCTGCGAGTGTGATCGTCTACAGCTGGGCCGAGGCCGAGAACTTCTGGCCGGCTGCGGACGACATCGACGAAGCCCACCCGTTCGCCCCCGCCTCCGGGCTGGTCCCCTTTCTGGCCGCTCAGCGGAGGCTGGACCGTATCGGGGTCCGGGTTCCGGAAGTCCTCCTGGCCGACGACAGTCGACGCCGCTTCCCGGCGGACATGGCGGTGGTCGAGGACGTTGCCGGCGGCACTCTGGAAGCGCTTTGGGACACGGCTCCCGCACGTGCGGCGGATGCCTTGAGCGAGCTGGCAGCGATGCTCGACGTGATGCACCGGCGGCACAGTCGGCAGTACGGCAGGCTGGACGTGCTCGAACGGGGCGACAAAGCGAGTGGCGTTTCGTGCGAGCAGCTGGTGCTCGAGCGTGCCCTCGGGGATCTCGGGGAGGCGGCGGAACGCGACCCCGGGATCGGGTCGGCCGCGGCCGCCTTGCACGATCGCCTGCAGCAGTTGGCCGCACGGGTGGCCCCGCGCAGGGAACACCGACTGATCCACGGCGAACTCGGGCCCGACCACGTCCTGGTCGATGCCTCCGGGCACCCCGTCCTCATCGACATCGAGGGCCTGATGTTTTTCGATGTCGAGTGGGAGCACGTCTTCCTTCGGCTTCGCTTCGGCGAGCGCTACCCGGCGTTGTCACAGCCCGGACTCGATCCGGCACGGCTCGACCTCTTCATGCTCGCGATGCGCCTCTCGCTGGTGGCCGGTCCCCTGCGCCTCCTCGACGGCGACTTCCCACACCGCGCACTGATGCGGGGAATCGCCGAACACAACGCGAGGGAAGCGCTGGCCTTGCTGGTGGAGTAGCACCGCGCCGGCCACATACGTCTCGCTCCTGCCGCTGCCCGTCTCGACGGCCGGCCGGCCTGACGGGCGTCTGGTCGTCCCGCGTTCGCGAACTCGAGGTGGCCTGTTCATCGCCGCCGTGACTTTCCGTCACCACCGAATGCGAGGCGGAGCCGAACGGTTCGACGGCACAGCGGGGTTGCGTCGCTCACCGGACGGACAGCCGCTATGTGATCAAGGAGTGGTGGGAAGATGCTGTTCTCGATCCCCGAGTCCGGTTGGTGGCTGATCGCGCTCGCGGCGACGGCGTTCTTCATGATCGGTATGCAGGCGCTGACCAACAGCACGAAGCTCCCGGACGAACCACGAAGCGTGTGGGAACAGCAGAGCAGGCGGAGGAAGCGGGCGTTCCACCTCGTGCCCCCTGTGTTCGCCGCCGCCGTCCTGGCAATCAACCTGCTGAGGAGGTCGGGTTCCGTGGCCACGGCCCGCGGGCGGGCTCGCGACTCGTCGCGTTCGCGCTCCAGCGCGTTCATGCGGGCGGCCGTTTCCGCATCGGTCTCGGCAGGCGCCGGCCCGGCGGCCACCGCGGCGTGCGGGGCGGCCCAAGCCGTCCCGCGTTCCGGTTGCTCTTCGGATTCGACCGTGCCGAGGGCGGAGGCTTCACGCCACAAGGCACGAGTCCGGCGTCGGCGGTCCGGGCCGCCCGTGCGGGCCGCTTCCGGTCTTGCTCCGGGAGAGAGCCGTTCGTGGGAAGCGACTCCATGAGGGCGGGACAGCGCGAAGGTCTCCTACAGTGGGTGCTCGTGCTATACGGCAGATCCGCGGAAATCAGCGCACTCGACGAGGTGATCGCGCGGGCCCGCGACGGCTTCGGCGGTGCGGTGGTGTTGCGGGGCGAGGCAGGCGTGGGCAAGACGGCCCTGCTCGACGCGGCGGCCGTGCGGGGCGGTGTGATGCGCGTGCTACGGACCACCGGCGTCGAGGCCGAGTCCGATCTCGCGTTCGCAACGCTGCACCAGGTGCTGTGGCCGGTGACCGGCTCGCTCGACGCGCTGCCCGAACCGCAGCGCGACGCTGTGCGCGCGGCGCTGGGGCTCGCCGCGGGCACTGCCGGCGATCGGTACCTGCTGGGCGCCGGCGTGCTCTCGCTGCTGGTCGAAGCCGCCGCGCCGGACGCGCTGATCTGCGTGGTCGACGACTTCCAGTGGGTCGACCGGGCCTCGGCCGACGCACTGCTGTTCGCCGCCAGGCGGCTGGGGACGGAAAAGATCGCGATGTTGTTCGCCGTGCGCGGGGACGCTCCGGTCAAGGGTGTGCCCCTGACGGTGGAGGTGCGTGGCCTGCCCGGAGCCGCAGCGGCCGAGATGCTGGAGTCCCGCTGTGGTGTGCGGCCCGGTGTGGCGCGGGAACTCGTCACGCTGACCCGCGCGAACCCGCTCGCCCTGGGCGAGATCGCCGCCCGTCTGACGCCCGCGCAGCTCGCCGGACGCGAACCGCTGCCCGACCCGCTTCCCGGTGGTGCCCGGCTGTTCGGCGATCGGGTGGCCGCGTTGTCCGCCTCCGCCCGGCTGCTCGCTCTGGTCGCCGCCGTGGAGGCCGACCTCGATCTGGTCCTGCGCGCCGGCGACCGGTTGTCCGCCGAGCGGACGGTACGGCCCGGGGAGAACGCGGGAGCCTGGACCGGACGGATGGCACTGGCCGAGCTGGAGGAGTCCGGGCTGGCCGAGCTCTCGGGCACGCGTGTGCACTTCCGCCATCCGCTCGTCCGGTCGGCGGTGTACGAGGCGGCCGCCCCCGCCGAGATCCGCCGGGTGCATGCCGTACTGGCGGAGTTCACCGAGGGTGACCGTCGCGCCTGGCACCTGGCCGGAGCCGCCCTGGGGCAGGACGAGCGGGTCGCCGCCGAGCTGGTGGCCGCCGCGGGGCGGGCGCGCGACCGCGGTGGGTACGGCACCGCCGCCACCGCCCTGGCCCGGGCCGCCGAGCTGACCCCCGAGCCGCACGCCCGTGCCGCACGCCTGAAGGACGCCGCCGTCGCGGCCTGGCTCGGTGGCCGCCCGGGGCAGGCGGAGTCGCTGCTGGCCGAGGCCCGCGACCATGCCGGCGCGGATGCCGGCCTCGCCCTGGAGATCGCCCGGCTCCGAGGCCGGTTCGAGCTGAACTCCGGCAACGCCGCCGAGGCCGTGCGGATCCTGGCGGCGGGCGACGGCCTGGACATGCTGGCCGATGCCGCGGAGGCCGCCTCGTACGTCGGCGACACGGCGGCCATCATCGAGCTCGGGCGGAGGGCGGCAGCGCACCCCGAGGGATTCCTGCGGGACACGGTGGCCGGGATCGGCCTGACGCTGGACGGCGACGCTGCCGGGCCGGGCCTGCTGCGGCGGGCGCTGGCGCGGGTCGGCGAGCTGAGGGAGGCGGCGGAGTACCTGTG
This sequence comes from Streptomyces macrosporus, assembly GCF_039533145.1. Lineage (NCBI taxonomy): Bacteria > Bacillati > Actinomycetota > Actinomycetes > Kitasatosporales > Streptomycetaceae > Streptomyces > Streptomyces macrosporus. The sequence continues at coordinate 102,125 of NZ_BAAASZ010000011.1, read as the reverse complement.
GGCGGCGGCCGCGGCCGGCCAACTGGGCGAGTCGGACCTGGCGACCGAGATGGTCGATCGGGCCGGCCGGGTGGCCAAGGTGTCGGGGATGACCGGGCAGCTGCCGGTCGTGCTGGAGTTCGTGGCGACGGCCGAGCGCATCGCCGGGCGGCTGGCGAGCAGCCAGGCCGTCTCCGAGAAGGGCCTGGAGCTGGCCCGCGAGGCCGGCTATGAGAACACCGTGGCCGCGCACCTGGCCAACCTGGCGGTGCTGGCGGCGCTGCGAGGCGAGGAGGAGAGCTGCGAACGGCAGGCCCGCGAGGCGCTGGCCATCGCCGTACCGCATCGGGTGGGTCTGCGGGCGGGGGTCGCCGCGTACGCGCCGGCGCTGCTCGACCTGTGCCTGGGGCGCTACGCGACGGCGCACGACCGTTTCACGGCCATCGCCGCGGCGGGGCCGGGTGTCGGGCATCCCACCGTGGTGTGGCGGACGGCGCCGGATCGCGTCGAGGCCGCGGTGGGCGCGGGCGACGAGGCGGGTGCGCGGGCGTCGCTGGAGGCGTACGAACGGTGGTCGGTGCACGCCGCGACGCCCGAGTCGCGTGCCCTGCTGGCCCGTTGCCGGGGCCTGGCCGAGTCGTCCGAGGACGCCTTCGGCGAGGCGTTGCGGCTGCACACCAACCCGTTCGAGGCGGCCAGGACGGCTCTGCTGCTGGGTGAGCGCCTGCGCCGCGCGAAGCGGCCGGGCGAGGCGCGGGCGCATCTGCGGATGGCGTGGGAGACGTTCGAGCGGGCGGGCGCGCGGCCGTGGGCGAGGCGCGCGCAGGGTGAGCTGCGGGCGGCGGGCGAGAGCGGGCAGGCCCCGCCCTCGGCCGTGCTCGACGCGCTGACCCCGCAGGAGCTGCGCATCGCGGGCATGGTCGCCGACGGGTTGTCGAGCAAGCAGATCGCTGCCCAGCTCTTCCTGAGCCCGCGCACGGTCGAGTACCACCTGTACAAGATCTACCCGAAGCTGGGCATCGGCTCCCGCACGGAACTGGCGCGACTAGTAGTTCTACGGAAGGCGCCCGTAGCGGAGGCGGACATGCTCTGAGGCATGCATGACGTGGACATCTGGAGTGAAGAATTCGGCGCCGTGACGGACGCGCCGATCCTGTTGATCATGGGGTCGATGTCACAGGGCGTCCTGTGGCCGGACGAGTTCGTCGGCCGCCTTGTCGCCGGAGGCCGCCGGGTGATCCGGTACGACCACCGTGACACCGGCATGTCGGGCACTGTCGACTTCGCGGCGGAGCCGTACACGTGGGACGACATCAAGAACGACGTGTACCGCGTGCTGGACGCCCACGGCCTGGAGAGCGCGCACCTGGTCGGCCACTCGGCGGGCGGGCTGCTCGGCCAGTTCGTCGCGGTGGAGCGGCCGGAGCGGGTGCGCTCGCTGACCGTCATCGGCTCCTCACCGCTCGGCGGCGGCGAAGGTCGGGTGATCATGCGGGCTCTGACGGGGCAGCCGCAGCCCGAGGGGAGCCTGCCCGAGCCGGCGCCGGAGTTCACGGCCTTCTACCGTGCGCTGATGGCCGCCCCACCGCCGGAGGACCGGCGGGCCCGGATCGACGGCATGATCGCCGAACAGCGCGTGCTGCACGGCACCGGGCTGCCCTTCGACGAGGACGCGGCGCGTCGGCTGCAGGAACGGATCCACGACCGGGCCCGCGACCTGTCGGCGGTGGTCAACCACCGGCTGGCCGCAGCGGCCACGCCGGACTTCGAGCCGGTGGACGTGTTGCACCGGCTGAAGGCGCCCACGCTGGTCATCGAGGGCAGCCACGAGCCGGCCAAGCCGGGCCACGGCGCGATCATCGCCGAGCGGATCCCGGATGCGCGGCTGATGATCGTGGCGGGCATGGGGCACACGCTACCGCCGGAGGTGCACGAGGAACTGGCCACCGCCATCCTCGCGCATACGGCCGGGTGACGTCCGCCCGGGCGGCGCCCTCCGCCCCCGCCCACCCCGGCAACCGCACCGCATGCTCGGCCGTCGCGCCGGCCACCGGCGCCCCCGTCCGGCACACCATCTCCGCGGTCCGGTCCGCCTCCGCCGGGCGCTCCGGCACCGCCCGCCGGTGGCCTTGCCGGCCCCCCGTCCGCCCTTCTCCCCCGGACCGGTTTCCTCCGCCCGGCGCCTCCGGCCGATACCGCTGGTGGCGCAATCGGAGTTTCGGCTCGTTCGACCTGGTCAAACTGTGCTCGTTGATTACGGTCGTATCTGCCGACACCGGACCACAGGAGGTGCGGCCATGGAGAGCAGTGGACGACAGCCCGGCAAGGAAGCGACGGACCCCTTCGAAGGGCGGGAGGAACAGCTGCTGGGGGTGCTGCTGGACCGAGCGTACGAACTGCCGCCACATCTGGTCGCCCCGCTGGTCGCGGAAGAGGTCGCCAGGATCGGCGGCCGGCAGGTGTCGCTCCTGCTGCAGGACTACGACCAACTGCTGCTGGTGCCGCTGCCGGGGAGGCGGTTGGCCGTCGGTGATTCGGAGCCGATCGGCGACTCCCCGGCCGGTACCGCCTTCCTGCAGCAGACTCCGGTCACGGTGGCACAGGAAGACGGCGTCCGCGTCTATCTGCCGATGATCGACGGCAGTGACCAGGTGGGCGTGCTCGCCCTCACCATGGACCGCGTCGATGACCGTGTCCTGCGACTGCTGCGCAGGCTCGCCACCCTGGTCGCCGACATGGTGGTGACCAAGGACGGGTACACCGACCTGTTCCACCTGGCCCGTCGCCGCGAGCCGATGAGCATCGCCGGGGAGATCCAGTGGGCCCTGCTGCCGCCCCTGGCGCTGTCCGTTCCGCAGGCCGCGCTGGCCGGCATCCTGGAGCCCGCCTACGACGTGGCCGGCGACAGCTTCGACTACGCCCTCAACGAGGACATCCTGCACGTGGCCATGATCGATGCCATGGGTCACGGCCTGGACGCCGCGACCATGGCGAGTGTCGCCATCGGCGCCTACCGGCACGCCCGGCGCGCCTACGTCGGCCTGACCGAGATCTACGCGCTCATGGACCGGGCCATCAACGACCAGTTCGGGCCCGACCACTTCGTCACCGCCCAGATGCTGAGCCTGGACATCACCACGGGTCGTCTGCAGTGGGTCAACGCCGGCCACCCCCCACCGCTGCTGATCCGCGACCACCAGGTCGTCCAGCACCTGCACAGCCCCACCACTCTGCCCGTCGGCCTCGGCGGCTACACCCCCCAGGTCAGCGAGAAGATCCTGCGGCGCGGCGATCGGATCCTGTGCTTCACCGACGGCCTGCTCGAAGAGCACGCACCCGGCGGCGAGCCATTCGGGGAACAACGGTTCATCGCCTGGGTCAACCGCATCGAGCGCACCGAGACGGGCGTGCGCGCGGTGGTGCGCTCCTTGTCGCACGCGCTGAAACAGGCACGCGGACGGACCACGGACGACGCCACCCTGTTGCTGATCGAGTGGCGTGGAGGCACCGCCGATCACCTCGCCACCTTGAAGTGAGGCCGGCGCACCCCGAACGCCTTCGGCACCGAGGCGGCAAGCCCCGTTCGGCCCGGTCAGGCAAGGGGAACGCCGCGCCTCACCGACCCCAGGCCGCACGGAGCGCGGCCCGAACGAGTCCCGTACCCTCTTCCGCTCGATGACGCCCGGCCCGCCTCACGCCTTGCCGCACGCCGGGTACGCGGCAGGGACGGGAATCCCGCGGCTCCGGGCCGGCTAGAGTGGCCGCTATGAGCGATCATCCCGAACTTCAGGCCGTATCGCCGGTGCTGCTCGGCGTGGCCGGCGGTGAGTGGCTGCCTGTCACCACGGGCGAGTCGGGAGCAGCCGTCTTTCGCGATGCAGCCGCCACCCGGTATGCCAAGTGCGTACCCGCCGCGGAGGCAGCCGGCCTGAAGGCCGAGCGCGACCGGGTCGCATGGCTGAGCGGTCAGGGCGTACCGGGCCCCCGGGTGCTCGACTGGTACTCCGGTGACGCGGGTGCCTGCCTGGTGACCAGTGCCGTCTTCGGCGTCCCCGCCGATCAGGTGCCCGCCGCGGACCTGCGGGTCGCCTGGGAGCGCATCGCGGATGCGGTCCGTCGGCTGCACGAGGTGCCCGTGTCGGAGTGCCCGTTCCGCCGGGGCTTGGACGCCATGGTCGCCGTGGCGCGCGACGTCGTGGCCCGTGATGCCGTGAATCCGGAGTTCCTCCCCGTCGAGCAGCAGCACACGCCCGCCGCGGAACTGCTGGCCCGCCTCACCCCGCAGGTCCCGCGGCGACGGGAGCAGGAGGTCGCCGACACGGTCGTCTGTCACGGGGATCTGTGCCTGCCCAACATCATCCTGGACCCGCGGACCCTGGACGTGTCGGGCTTCATCGACCTGGGCCGCCTCGGGTTGGCCGACCGCTACGCCGACCTGGCACTGCTGTTCGCCAACGCACGAGAGACATGGCTGGACGAGGAGCGGGCGCGGGCCGCGGACGTGGCGTTCGCCGAGAGGTACGGCATCGCCCTGGACCACGACCGCCTGCGCTTCTACCTCCATCTCGACCCGCTCACCTGGGGCTGATCGGTTCGTATGGATCATCGGGCGGACCAGAGGAAGACGCCTGCGGTGTGGTCCCGATGTGGAGCCGGGCGACCGCCGATCCGGGCAGCCGGACGTGCTGGTTTCGTGGAGTGGGTGGGCTTCAGCCACCGGCGGCAATGGCGCCGAAGCGCCGCCGGCGTCGGCCGAAGTCGTCGATCAGGTGACGTAGTTCCTCGCCGGTGAAGTCAGGCCACAGAGTGTCGACGAAGAAGATCTCGGCGTAGGCGGCGCGCCACAGCATGAAGTTGGAGATGCGGTGCTCACCGGAGGTGCGGATGAGCATGTCGATGTCGGGGACTTCCGGATGGGGCAGGTGCCGAGTGAACACCTGCTCGTCGATGGCGCCGGGATCCAGCGTTCCGCTGACCGCTGCGGAAGCCAGTGCGGCGGCGGTCTGGGATATTTCCGCGCGACCTCCGTGGTTGCAGCAGAACGCCACGGTCATCGACTGATTGGAGCGCGTCTCGGCCTCCGCGCGGCGCAGGGCTTCCACGAGGCGGCCGGGCAGCCGGTCCTCCGCTCCGAGCCACCGAAAGCGCACACCTCGGTCGGCGTACCGGCGGAACGAGTGCGCGGTGCGCCTGGCGAGCCGCTGCAGGTTCCGCAGTTCCTCCTGGGGACGGTTCCAGTTCTCCGTGGAGAAGACGAACAGCGACACGTACTCGATGCCTTCCTCCAGCAACGTGTCGAGTACGGGGAACAGCGCGCGTACCCCTGCTTCGTGGCCGCTGGCTCTGGGCAGTCCTCGGGCGGCGGCCCAGCGGCCGTTGCCGTCCAGGATGAGTGCCACGTGCCGCGGGCGGGCCGGCGAGGGTGTTCGGGACCGCTCGCCGTTGCCCTGTCCGGCGCGCTCGGGAACGAGCCGCGGACGAGGCACCCCCTGCGGTAGCGGCCATTTCCAGGTGATCACCGGCGTTCTCCTCTCGTCCGTGCCGTGGTCGCGGTGTCTGACGACAGGACGTCGCTCGGGTTACGACCTCATCGGTAAGTTCATCCGAAGTGATGACTGGTCGTTTTATGAGGCAAGCGTGACAACCTCGGAGGCCTCCGCTCGTTCACCGGTCATGGCGACGATCACCACTGCCGGTCCCGCGGACCGGCTCGCGCGGCACCTGGCCATTCTCTTCTGCCCCCCTGTGCTACCCGTCGCGGCTGGTTGTGCGGTGAGTTGGCATGCCACGTGGCCGAGCCCGGCCGGACTGGTGTGGGGGCTGACCGCGGTGGCGTGCGGGGCACTGGGCGTGGCCGTGATCGTCTTCGGCGTGCGGCGGGGCTGGTGGCCGGATGTGCACCTGAGCCGCCGTGACGACCGGAGATGGCCGTTGGTGTGCGCCACGCTCGGTGCCGCGGGGGTCTGGCTGCTGTGCCGGCACCTGGGGGCGCCGCGCGAACTCCTGGCCCCGGCCGCGATGGCGCCGGTCGGCGGTGCCGCCGTGGCGCTGTGCACCTGCTTCGGGAAGATCTCGCTGCACGCAGGTGCCGCCGCGGGCAGCATCACGCTGCTCGTCGTGCGACTGAACCCGTGGTGCGCTCTTCTCTATCCCCTCGTCGCGCTCATCGCCTGGTCCCGAGTGCGGCTGGGGGCGCACACCTGGCTTCAGGTGTGCGCGGGCACCGCACTCGGGACGGTTCTGACGGCGGGGGTCATGCTCGCGGTGTGAGCCCATGGAACGGAACGAGTCCACCCTCACCAGCCACCACCGGCTGGGCCGCCGCGTGATCCATCCCTTGACCGTACGCATCGGCCGGACTCGCACCTTCCGGGCTCTGGCACCGCACCTGCTGACCCCTTCGACCTGGCATGTCACCGCCTCACCGGTGGACGCTTCCTGCCCAGCCGACTGTTCCTGCCGACCGTGCTGCTGACCACCACCGGCCACCGCACGCGCCGACCCCACTCCACCCCTCTGTGCGCCTTCCAGCACGACGACGGCAGTTGGCTCGTCATCGCCACGAACGTCGGACGCTCCCGCCACCCGGTCTGGAGCACCAACCTCCTCCACCACCCCCGCGCCACTGTGCACTGGCGCGGCCGCAGCGTGTACGTCACCGCCCGCCCCCTCACTCCTGCCGAGCAGCAGGCCGAACGGCCTCACATTCTCGCCGTGCTTCCCGTCTACGACCACTACGCCCGACTCGCCGCCCGGGACATCCGAGTGTTCCGCCTCGTTCCCCGTCCACGCCGAGAGCACGCCGCCTTCCGGCACCGTCCCGATGACAGTGAAGGCGCCGGGGCCGACGACCGAGATCCCGACGGCGGTCCGCACACAGTGCGCGAACCACCCGCGTACCTCTTCGGCTTGCGGCCGTGCGCCGGCCCGCGCACGAACACCGGACGCGAGTACGCCGGCGGGTTCGCGTCCTCGAGACGCGGCACATTCGCCCGGGACCCCGGCTCCACACGACCTCGTGGGCCGGCCTCGCACCGGGTGGTTTCAGACCTCAGGGGCAGCCAGTGGCATCGCTGTCCTTGGCCGGTTTCACCGGTTCACCCGGTTCCGCCATGTGAGTAGCGTCATGGCGCAAGAGGTGGGCCCATGGCCGACCGCATGCATATCAGTGGGCTTGACCACGCGCTCGGACGTGCGGTGGCGGGCCCAGAGGCGCGGGCCAGGCCGGACAGCGGAGACCACCGGCCGAGAGGAGGATCATCATGACCTGGATCACCGCCGGTCTTCGGGCGCTCAGCAGTGAGATGCGCGCACGCCGGCACGGATACTTCGTCGGATACGGGCGGCAGGACTGACGCCGGGCCGGACAGCGCAGAGCACCGCGCAGCGGGAGGACGACAATGTCGCGGGTCACCAGGGGCATCCAGGTGCTCAGCGGTGAAACGCGCGCTCGTCGCGACCAGTACGGCGACAGGCACGGGCACAAAGCCTGAACAGGCTCTCCGTGCGGGAGGGGATGCACGGCCGGATCCGTGCGTCCCCTCTCCTGTCAGACGGGCGGGAGATCTCGTGTTCTTGGACAGGCAGAGCCTGTGGCACCACCTTCGGCGATGGGAGAACCTGGCGGCGGACGCCGATGGTCCGCTCAGGCTCCGCTTCGGGACCCTCTTCGTCGCCGATGCGGACGCGGCCCGGGACGTGCTGGTCGATTCGGCTGACACATATCTGCCGCAGTCCGGGTTCTTCCGTCTCGGATCGACTCCCCTCCCCCAGACGCTGCGAGCCGAGGCGTCAGGCGAACTGCTCAAGGTTCTGGCCCGTCACGATCTCCACGCGTCGTTCGATATCGACTCCGCCATCCGCGAGGCGGGTGACCGCCGCGGCCGCCTGCGGCACCAGCGTTGGGGAGTCCGGGTGGTTCGGCGGTACTTCGCGCCGGTGATAGCACACCGGCGCCACAGTGAGATCAACTCTCTCGTCGATGCCTACGTGGCGTCGAGCATCGTCCCCGACGACATCGTCGGTCACGTGGTGCGGCGCTCCCACCGCTCGGTCCCCCTCATCCGGGCCGGATTCGCCGAACAGCTGGGGCGGCTGCCGGCACAGGGCGCCGACGCGCAGGATCTCGTCGACGTGGTGCTGCGCCTGCGCGGGGAACTGTCCCCGGCCGATCGCGCGCAGCTGCTGCAACGGCTCGTCCTCTCCACCGTCGGCTTCACCGGCGTGGCCCTCGAATGGGTGGTGCTGCTCGGCGTTCAGCACGGCTACAACGGCCCAACGGTACGACCGGAACAGGTCCGTTCCCTGGTCAAGGAGACGTTACGCCTCTATCCGACGGCGTGGCGTCTGGTCAGGGTGGCCGCCACTGATCACGAGATAGGCGGCGTCCCGGTTCACGAGGGCGAACACGTCCTGATCGGCACGCACGCGCTCCACCGGTCGGCGGCCGTGTGGGACGAGCCGCTGGATTTCCGTCCCACGCGCTGGGAGAAACCGACCGACGACCAGAAGCGGTCCTACCTTCCCTTCGGGAAGGGGAAAGGGATGTGCCCGGCGAACGGATTCGCGGTCAGGGCTCTGGAACATCTCGGCCACCTCGTCCTTCGCAACTACCGGGGGGACGTGCGGCTCCGGAGACGAAAGCCCCATGTCCGCACGCTCCTGGCACCGCCGGCGGGCTGGACCCGCCTCACCAGGGAGCCGCAGCCGGGCCGGCAGGACTGAGCCTCGGGTCCCCGCATCACGCGCGGCACGCGATCGCCTTCCGCACGCTGTGGGTGGTGCGGACCGCAGAGTAGACGTGGTCGTCCAAGCAGGTCTCCTGACGAAGTGATGGAGGTCAGGGCGCCCTCTCGTCAGGTGGTGCGTGAGAGGGAGGCTTTCCTCGGCAGGGGTTCGGCGTCACTGGCCGTTGCTCCTTCGGCTGTGGAACGCGCGGATCGAAACATCCATCCCGAGACCGGGTGACCTCCGAGTCGAATCGGCATGAGGACAGGACCTCCTGGCAGCTCAGGGGTTGCGAAACCGAACGAGCGCCAGGCGGCCCTGTTGACGCGGTTGTACGCCCCCGGACCGGGGAGTCCCCTTCGGTCACCGCGTCGCCGCCTCCCGCTCCAAGCCCTCCCATGCCGAAAGCCCCCAAAACGACGGCCGGGTCGCCGAGGCCGGCAGCACCGTGACCCCGAAGTGATCCACCGGCCCCCCACCAGCCGCTCGGGATCGGCGCGAGCAGACGGCCCGGCAGCGCCTGCGCCTCGTCCAGGACGATCACCGAGCCGGCCAGGTCGTGCAGGCGCCGCGTCCGCGCCGGCCGGTGAGAACAACGACTCGAACAGCCCGACCGTCGTGGTCACCACGGACGGCACGTCCCGGTTCGACGAAACCGCCCAGGACTCCGGAGCCGTGTACTTCAGGTCGGTGTCCAAGATGATCGGCCCGCCCAGACGGCCGCATCGCAGGCGACGCACAGCACCGCCCACCGCGCCCCGGCCCGCCGCACCGCGTCCCACGCCCCGGGCGCGGCCCTGGCCGTCGCCGCAGCCGGGTCCCGCGCGGTCTCCTCGGCCCTGTCCGGCGGACCACGTGACGACTAGGCTGCGACGATGGACCACGCAACCGACGTGCCCGAGAGTCTCGCCCGGCCTGCGGATCGGACCCGGGTGAACGACTACGACAGCTTCGCCGAGGCGTACGCGGCGGAGACCGAGAACAACCTCGTGAACGCGTACTACGCGCGGCCCGCGATGGTGGCCCTCGCCGGAGACGTGGCCGGCCGTCGGATCCTGGACGCCGGCTGCGGCTCGGGCCCCCTGTCCGCCGCACTGCGCGACCGCGGTGCGGTCGTCACCGGCATCGACGCCAGCGCCGGGATGCTGGCGCTGGCCAGGCGGCGGCTCGGCGACGACGTGGCCCTGCACCTGGTCGACCTGCGCGACCGCCTGCCGTTCGCCGACGGTGCGTTCGACGACGTGGTCGCGTCGCTGGTGCTGCACTACCTGGAGGACTGGGGGCCGACGCTGGCCGAGCTGCGGCGCGTGCTCAGGCCCGGCGGCCGGCTGATCGCGTCGGTGGACCACCCGTTCGTGGCCTACACCATCTCCGATCCTCGGCCCGACTACTTCGCGACCACCAGCTATGCCTTCGACTGGACGGTCAACGGCCAGTCCGTCCCGATGAGGTTCTGGCGCAGGCCGTTGCACGCGATGACCGATGCCTTCACCACCGCCGGCTTCCGTCTTTCCGTCATCAGCGAGCCGCAGCCCGACCCGGCCGCCCGTGAACTGTTCCCCGACGGCTTCCATGACCTCTCGACCAAAACCTGCTTCCTGTTCTTCGTCGTCGAGGTACCGCCGTCGGCTGCGGGCGCGGACGAGTAGCCAGTCGGCGGATCACGAGCGGAGCCGGCGTCGGGCCGGGGGCGACGATGACGGTGCCGTGGAAGACGTGGGCGCGTCTGTCGAAGCTCGTGGCCACGGCCCGGACGTTCTTCGGGGCGGTGACGGTCCGCTCCACTTCGTTTCTGCGCGTGTCGATCGTCTTGTCGAAGCCGACGGGTCGGCCGCCCTTGCCGCCACGGGCTTGCCGGTGGGCCCACACGATGGTGTCGGTCCACCGACACCGCCCGGCTCAGGTCCTCGTCCGTGTCCGCCCGGGCCGCCAGGGCGGCGACCGCCCCGCTGCGGCGTCCGGTCCGGGAGCAACGGCTCGATCCGCGCCCCTGCGCGTCGGCCGACGACACGCCCGGACCACCGATCAGACGATCGGGAGGGAGCGGCTACGCGCCGGCTGTGTCATCGGCCGGACCGGCAGACCTCCACCAGGCGATCACTCGGGCGGCCAGTGCTTCCGGCCCCGGGCCCAGAGGATCGAGACCGAAGTGGTCCTCCAGCTCGTGCCGCAGGAACTCACCGATCTCGGTCTGGTCGGCGCCGGCATGGAGCCGCTGAAGCAGAGGGGCGAGCATGCAGTCGTACTCGTCCTGCACGGCATCGGCGACGCCGATCGGATCCCACTCATTGAGCAAATGCCGCAGGTCGTTCTCGGTCGAGGTGCTCCAGGCTCTCATCGTCCCAGCCTGCCATCCGGAAACGACCACCATCACTCGCCCCTGCCCTGATCCAAACGGAGCTTCCCACGGGCTGTCTCGTAACTCTCATGGTCACGGCGTCGGCAGCGAGACTCGGTGAGCCGACGGTGAGAGGGCGCCCATCGCTGGTCGATCAGCCGAAGAGGAGGTCGACGTCCTTCTCCACGCAGAGCCGTAGGACAACCACCAACCGGCGGATGTCGTCGATGTGCCGTTGGAGGAGCGGATCGTTGCCCCCCCTCTTGCCACTGGTGAGCGATCTCCTCCAGGCGGGGCAGGATCGCGGCGCATTGGGCGGGCGTGAGGTCCGGGCCGTCGTCGTCCGGGTGGTCGAGGAGCGGTGTCAGCGTGGTGGAGACGTCGCTCCACGGGCGCTGTCCACCGAAGCCGCACATCCCGGAGAGGTCGAACCCCTCGGCCTGCGCCAATCGCCGCCGGAATGCGTTGAAGCCCGTGTAGGACCAGGAGACGTCCGGGCTGGTGATGTCTCCGTCTCCCGGGAACAGAACGAGCCCCACCACGTCCTCCTCGCTCATCGCGTACACAGGATCGGCCGTGGGGAAGGGCGGCGGCAAGTGGAATGATCTCCGTGTGGCTGGTGCGGGCACGGCGTCGGAGCCCTCCTGGGCAGCCCCGTTCACCGGGCCGAGCCCGCGCCGGTTCGCCCCGCTCTTTGGTATCTCGAAATCCGCGGCCGACCGCATCATCGATCACCTTGGACCGGCTCTCGCGCTCCGGCCACGTCGGTGATTCCGTACGGACACCGTGCCGATCGTGGACGGCACCCCGGTCCCCGCCCGCGACCACACCGTCGCCGAGCAGTCGAAGAACCACCGCTGCTCCACCCACCACCAGGTCGCCATCGATGTCGACCCCTCCCCCGGACTCCGTCCGGGGGACCCCCACGGTCGTCGCCGTCGGGAAGCCGGTGCCCGGCAACGCAGGCGACTGCCGGGTCCGGGAGGACTCCGGTGCCAAGGCGGCCGTCGGCACCACCTCCACGGTGATCGCGGGCGGCGGCTGTCGGGGCACCGGCCTGGTCGTTCCGCACCGCCGCCGGCGCCAGGGAGAGGCCCCTGCCCGTCGCACCACCGCGGCTCTCCATCGACCACTTGGTATGGTGCACAGGTTGCACCGCTTGGAGAGCCATGGCAGCGCCCAAGGGAGAGGGGCCGGGTGACGATGCAGGCGTCAGAGGTCCCACGTGCGGTGGCCGCGGCCATGTCGACCGCCTCATCGCTTGGCCTGACAGTCGACGACGCGATCGTTCTTCATGACTCGAACAAGCTCACTCTGCGTCTGCTGCCTTGTGACGTCGTGGCCCGTGTGGCACCCGTAGCGCATCAGGTCGCACAGTTCGAAGTCGAGCTTGCCCAGCGGCTCGCCGAATCCGGGTGCCCTGTGGCCGCCCTCGAGCCTCGTGTGGAGCCACGCGTCCATGAGCGTGATGGCTTCGTGGTCACGCTGTGGACCTACTACGCCCCCGTGACACCTCGAGAGGTCTCACCAGCCGATTACGCCAATGCGCTCGAGCGGCTGCATACCGGCATGCGCAAGCTCGACGTCCCGGCGCCGCGCTTCACGGATCGAGTCGAGCAGGCTCGACAACTCGTGGCGGACCGCGACCGCACTCCGGCGCTCGCCGACGCGGACCGGGAGCTGCTCGGCGACACGTTACGAAGCCTGAGACGAGTGATCGGCGAGCGCGGCGGCGCCGAGCAGCTGCTGCACGGCGAGCCGCACCCGGGCAACGTGCTCACCACGAAGAACGGGCTGCTGTTCATAGACCTTGAGACGTGTTGCCGTGGGCCCGTCGAATTCGACCTCGCCCACGCGCCCGAAGAAGTCAGCGAGCACTACCCGGGTGTCAATCAGGACTTGCTGCGCGCGTGCCGGATCCTCGTGCCGGCGATGATCACAACGTGGCGCTGGGATCGAGGCGACCAACTTCCAAACGGGCGCCGGCTGGGCACCGAGTGGCTCGGCCGGCTCCGAGCGGCACTCGATCGCAACGGCCTGGATATCCATGGCTGATCGCTGACCTTCGAGGTCGTGGTCGGCCGGCGGTTGATGTCGGGATCCACCGCGGGCAGGGTCCGCGACGCGATCCACCAGGTCAACGCCGACGGCTTCGATTCGCCCCACCCGACGTACAAGAGCGGTCGACCCAGAACGTTCACCCCGGCCGAGCACCGTGAGATCAGGAAGGTCGCCACGTCCAAGCCGGTCGAGCACGGCCTGCCGTTTCCGACCTGAAGCCTGGCCAAGCCGGCCGACTCCCTGGTCGCGGTGCGCGATCGGCTCCGTGAGCCTCCGGGCGGCAAAGGAGGCCCCTGACCGGACCGAATCCGATCGACCGCGGCAAGAGCGGGGCGAAGGTCCACCTGATCTGCGACCGCACCGGACTGCCGCTGTCGCCGGGCGTCTCGGCGGCCAACCTCCACGGCGGGGCTCGCACCTGTGGTTCCGCTGCCTGCCCCGGACACACAGAAAGGCCCTGCCCCGGACAGCGTCCGGAGCAGGGCCTTTCGTCGAGCGCTGGGCAGGCCTCGCACCTGCATCTCCCCGCGGGAAGCGAGGCGTCTTTCCTTGGACCACCAACGCGCGGTACACCGCCCGCAGTTCGGCGGCGCATCCAAGATCCAGTATAGCGCAGCCGGCATCCGGTGGATCTTCGCCTCGGGCTCTCCCCCGCGCCGCCGGGCGCTCGGCATGGATCTGCGCATGGATCCGCGTCCCAGACCGGCCCTCGCCGGACAGCGGCTCCGTCCGCCGCTCGGTCACCGTCGAGCCGGAATTGCGGACCGGGCCGGGGTGAGTCCCGGCGGCCGGCGCTCCTCAGCCTGGCCATGAGGTGAAGCCTCCGACGACGGCGCCGTAGGCGAGGTGTGCGGCGAGGGTGACCACGGGTGTGCCGGGGCCGTAGTTGAGCATGAGGAAGCCGGGCGGTTCGAGCAGCGCCACCTCCGGAGCGCTGGTTTGGGATGTGCCCATGCGCGGGTGGACGAGGGGCAGAAGGATGTTGACCAGGGCGGTGGCGGCGAACAGTCCGTGGACGAGGCCGAAGACGGTGCCCAGCCACCAGCTGCTGTATCCGATGGCGGCGAAGACGGCGTAGTAGAACAGGGCGAAGATCTGGCCGTTGACGAAGTGGGCCCCGTAGCCGAGCGCCTTGGCGCGTGCCCGGTCGCCGGTGAAGGCGGTGCCGAGCAGGAACGGCAGGTCGATGCGGGTGAGGCCGAGTTCGTTGGCCGCACGCAGTCCTGTGGTCAGGATCAGGGTGCCGACGAACCCGCCCGCCAGTGCGGCCCAGATGCTCATCGTGCGGCCTCCTCGATCGCGCAGGCGGCGCTGATCAGGGCCAGGTGGGACAGGCCCTGGGGCAGGTTGCCGAGGAAAGCGCCGGTGGAGGGGTCGATTTCCTCGCTGTAGAGGCCGACGTCGTTGGCCAGTGCGAGGAGCTGCTCCATGAGGCGGACGGCGTCCTCGACGCGCCCGCACCGGGCGAGGGCCTCGGCGAGCCAGAAGGAGCAGGCGAGGAAGCTGCCCTCGTTGCCGGGGAGGCCGTCGCGGCCGAGGTAGCGGTGGACGTGGGGGCCGTCCCGGAGGATCCGCTGGACGGCGGCGACGGTGCGGTCCATGCGCGGGTCGCCGGGTGGGCGGTAGCCGTGGAGCAGGCCGAGCAGCAGGCCGGCGTCGAGCTCGCCGCTGCCGGCGGAGCGCACGTAGCTGTCGAGCCGCGGGCTGAAGCAGCGGTCTTCGACGAACTCGGCGACGGCCTGCCGCTCGCGCCGCCAGCGGGCCGCGTGCCGGTCGGGAATCAGCCGCCGCCGTGCCAGGTCCAGGGCTCGGTCCAACGCGACCCAGCACATCATCTTGGACTGGGTGAAGTGCTCGGGGGCGCTGCGCACCTCCCAGATGCCCGCGTCGGGCCGCCGCCAGGCGGCGCAGACGAAGTCGGCGGTCTGTGCGAGCCTGCGGGCGATGTCGGCGTCGAACCGCCGGCCTCCTTCGGCGGCGTACAGCCAGGCGGTCTGCAGCAGTTCCCCGTAGGTGTCGAGCTGCAACTGGTCGGAGGCGGCGTTGCCGACGCGCACCGGTGCCGAGTCCCGGTACCCCGACAGGGGGAGCGTCCGTTCGGGGGCGCGGCTGCCGCCGTCGAGGCGGTACAGGACGCGCAGGCGGGGGTGGGTGAGCTGGGAGGCGTGCATGAGCCACCAGAAGTAGCCGGTCGCTTCCGGTGAGCAGCCCAGCTCCAGGAAGGCGTCCAGGGTGAAGGCGGAGTCGCGGATCCAGCTGAAGCGGTAGTCCCAGTTGCGTTCCCCGCCGAGTTCTTCGGGAAGTGAGCAGGTCGCCGCCGCGGCGACCGCTCCGGAGGGGGCGTGGACCAGCAGTTTGAGGGCGAGTGCGCTGCGCAGTACCGCGTCGGGCCACGGTCCGGTGTAGGTGCGGTCGTCGGTCCACCGCCGCCAGGTGGCGGCGGTGTGGTCCAGGCGGGCCTCGCACTCGGCGCGGGTGGGGAGGACCAGCGGCTCCTGGAACGCGTACGCCAGCGCGATCAGCGCCCGGGTACCGGCATCGGCCCGGAAACGGGACGCGACGCCGTCGACGGTGTGTTGCGGCTCTCCCGCGTCCCAGGAGCAGACCGCGACCGCTTCGGGACCGAGGGCGGCCACCGGAACACCCGAACGGCGTGCCGGGCGCGGGGCGCGGGTGCCGTAGTCGAAGCGCGGCCGGACGCTCCAGCGCAGCGGGACGCTGCCCGAGAGGCCCTCGATCCGTCGGACCAGTTCCCGCGCCGGCGCCAGAGAGGCGTCCGGGACGGTCAGCGCGTCGGTCAGCCGGACCGTGCCGCGTGCCGTGGTGAACGTCGTCTCCAGCACGTTGGTGCCGGGCAGGTAGCGGTGGGCCGCGGCGTAGGGCACGTCGGGTCGGAGCGCGAACCGTCCCCCGCGGACGTGATCGAGCACGGCGGCGAACAGGGTGGGTGAGTCCATGTCGGGCCAGGCCAGCCAGTCCACCGAACCGTCACGGGCGACGAGCGCGGTGGAGCGGCCGTCCCCGATCACGGCGTAGTCCCGCAGTTCCGCGTACCCGTCCACCCGTGCCGGCTGCGCGGCGGCGTCGAACGGCTCCGCCTGTTCCCGGCGGCGCCTGTTCGGCTCCGGCGGTGTGCGGTCCGATCCGAGAGGTGCGGCTGTCATTCGAGAAGCCCCCTTCCGGTGCCACCGGTCGGATCAGGGTGGGCGAGGAGGTCGGTCGGAGGTACGCCGTCGCATCACGCGATGCCCTCTACGGTGCGCCGCCCGTGTCGTCCCCGGGTGGGACGCAGGTCTCCTTCGCGCAGGTCCCGGCGGTGGGACCGGGCGCGCCGCGGTCGCCGGACGCGGCGCGCAGCTCCACACAGCAGCGGCCCGGGCTGGGAGCGAGGACCGCGTCGATACCGGCGGCCTGCAATCCGGTGAGGAACCCGTCGAGGAAGGCGTGGTTGATCCCGCACACCAGCTCGGGGGATCGGGCGGCGAGGGGGTGGAAGGGGCAGTTGAGCAGCCGCAGCTCGGTCGGGGCCTGACGGTCGGGCTCGAAGCCGTGTTGCTCCAGCACGGACTCGGTGAGGGTGAGCGAGCGTTCGGGTCCCAGCCGGCCGGGACGGTTGCGGGCGCGTGTCGCGGCCCCGAGTTCCTCGCCCCGGTGGCGTGCCGTGCGCAGGGCGGCGGACCGCGGGTCCTCACCCGGCTCGTGGTCGACGACCGCGTCGATGAGGATTTCCGCGAGTACGTCGGGACGACGCTCGGGGATGCTGATGAGGATGTCGGTGTCGGTCGGCTCGTAGACCTTGGGCCTGCGTCCGACCCTGCGGATACCGCCCGGACGGTCGTAGCGGGAACGCAGCAGTCCCGCCGCGACGAGCTTGTCCAGGTGGAAAGCGGCCAGTTTGGTCGAGATCCCGGCGTCGCCGGCCACCTCCTCCCGGGTCACCGGCCGATGGGCACGCCGTATGAAGGCGTACATCCTGCGGCGCAGCTCGTCCGCGAGGACCGAGACCGCTTCCACGCCCGCCACGGCGGAGGGCGGAGACGAAGCCGGAGTCAGGTCGGAGGTCACGTTCCCACAGTAACGCCAATCAGGGCAGACGTAACTTGCCGAGCTCTCCGGGATCCCCCTGCCACTTGACCCACCGGTCGAATAAGACCAATACTCGTTGGTGAAATAGCCCGGAGAGGAAGCGCCATGCCCAGCGCATCGCAACAGCGGGCGAAGGAACCGGTCAGCGCCGCACTCGCCGGCCCCTACGGCCATCGGCCTCGTCCACATGACGCCGAGCCTGCTGGTGACCGCCGCCTACACGGGCAACTTCCCGTGGCGGCAGACGGGGAACGGACCGTCCGACCGTGTCGGAGGGGGACGGCTCGCCCTCGACACCGTGGCACCGGCCGTGCTCGGCACCTCGGGATTCCCGGGCGGCGAACTCGCCTACCGCTACGGCGTCCGGGTCGCGGACGAGGCGACCCGGGCCGAAGGTTTCGCCCCCCGTCCACCGCGGGTCGGGACACCGCGCCCGCCGACACGGCCGTCTCCCCCCTCGGCGCACCCGCACCCGGCCTCCACAACCATCGCCAGGAGTTCTCCATGGACATCGCCGCACTGATCACCTGGGTGATCACCGCGCTCGGGACCGGTGAGTGACATGACGCAGCGCCTCGAGACCACCCCGCCCACGGCCCCGGACGCTTCCCGGGCGCCGATACCGGCGCCCGCCGCCCTGCGGGTGGTCCCCGACGCGAAGGAACCGGATCTGGCGGCGGCCGAACTCGCCGCCGAGCGGTTCCTGGAGGCCCTCGGCATCGGCACCGATTCCGAGAGCCTGCGCGGCACACCCGGCCGGATGGCCCGCGCCTACGCCGAACTGTTCCGTCCCCGCCCCTTCGACCTGACCACCTTCCCCAACGACGAGGGATACGACGAACTGGTCCTCGCCCGCGGCATCCCCCTGCGGTCCGTCTGCGAGCACCACCTTCTGCCGTTCGTCGGTACCGCCCACATCGGCTACCTCCCCGGTCGGCGGATCCTGGGCCTGTCGAAACTCGCCCGCGTCCTGGAGCACTTCGCCTGCCGCCCCCAGGTACAGGAACGTCTCACCAAACAGGTCGCCGACTGGCTCCACACCCATCTGGAGCCCAAGGGGGTCGGCGTCGTGATCCAGGCCGAACACACCTGCATGACCCTGCGCGGCGTCCAGGCCACCGGTGCCACCACCATGACCTCCACGCTCCTGGGCCTGCTGCGCAGCGATGCCCGATCACGCGGCGAGTTCCTCGCCCTGACCGGTCTGCCCCGCTGACCGGCAGAGGACGTCGGGGCTGCGCCGAAACCGTGTCCCAGGTGCCGTCAGCCGCCCACCCGCGATGGCGTTTCCGCACCGTTTGCCGGGGCCCGAACGTCTCGCGGGGTGGATCTCTCCGGAGGATTCCGGCGCGGTACCGGTGGATGCTCCCTTCGATGACGCGACGGTGGTCGGCGAACGGACGCCCTGCCTTCCCCCCGTCGCGGGGAAGGCAGGGCACCAGGCGTGCCCACTGCTCGTCGGTCGGCGGGCGCGTGCGCCCGCCCGTGGTCACCGAGGCCGGTAGGCGGTGGCCAGCACGGAGACGGTGACCTGGTCGGGCAAGAGGCCGTCATCCAGGTCTGCGCGGCTCACGTGGCGGGCGCTCGGCGTCATGCTCACCAGGTCCAAAGCCTCCGGCCCGGCCAGTGCCGTGGAGTACTCCACCTGTTCGGTGACGACGGCCTCGAAGAAGGGGGCCAACGCCCGGTGCAGGCGCTGTTCCTTGGCCGGGTCGACGGTGACCATCCCGGGCACCCGGCCGCGCAGCTCGGCCAGGTGCCGCCCGGTGGGACGGACCACGACCAACCGACCGGCCGGGCGGAGCACTCGGTGGAATTCGGCCGGATTGCGCGGGGAGAACACGTCGAGCACGACGTCGGCCACGGCATCGGCCAACGGGAAGGGACGGAAGACGTCCCACGTCGCGGCGGCGGCTCGTGCATGGGCTCGGGCCGCCGAGCGCAGTGCGCGCACCGACGTGTCCAGGCCCAGCCCTCGGGCGCCGGGCAGCCGGTCGAGTACGCCGGCGAGGTAGTAGCCCGTGCCGCACCCGACGTCCACGACCGTGGCCTGCTCGGACACGGAGTCGGCCGCCAGGCGGGCCACGGCTTCGCGGATGGGCGCGTACCTGCCGGCGGACAGGAACCGGTCCCGCGCCTGGGCCATGGCCGTGTCGTCCCCGCTGGTGGCGCGGGTGCCTGTCAGCAGGCTGACGTAGCCGTGGCGGGCGATGTCGAAGGTATGGGTCGCCGGGCAGCGCAGTGCGCCGCGGTCAGGGCGCAGGCGACGTGCGCGGCATGTGGGGCAACGCAGCAGATCGAGGGAGAGTTCGAGGGCAGGGGAAAGCGACACAGGCACTCCTGGCAAGGTGACGGGGAGAGACCGTGCCCGCATGCGAGCCCAGAGGTCACCGCACAGACGGAGCAGCGCTGGGAGCGTGGTTCACACGGCAGGCACGCCAAGGAGGGCGATGCCGGATGGCGTCGCCCTCAATGTCCTCCGGTCACAGGAAGCAGTAGTGCGGGGTGCTCGTGAATGCCACGTCATGAGTCTACGAGCATCGGCGGCGGCCCCCTCACACCTGTGCGCCGCCGAAGTGCGTCAGGAGACACGCCTTGGCCGGGCGAGACGGCAAGCGACCGAGGCCCCCACCACGCCGGCACCGACGACCAGGGTCTCCTCGGTGGCCGTGAACCCCCTCGCCGTCCTCACCCCCGATTCACGCTCCCCCGGCCGGGCCCCGAGCCGCGCCTCGGGGCCACTCGGCGAGGAATCGTCGACCACGGGCGACAGACGTTCGAGCGTTCGGGGGATCCGGCGACAAACGGCCCGGTGGCTGCGGCGGATCCGGCAGGTCGTCCCCCGGCACGCCTGCTCGTGCTGCCGGGTCGGGACGAATGGCATCCCGGGCGGCGGGTTCCGGGCGCTCCGCCGCCCACGCGGTCCCGGGTACTGGGCGACGCCCCGCTTGGCACACTTTTCCGTGCCATCGGGCGGGCCATCGGGCGGGGCGCGCGTCCGCCCCGCCGTCCGCTTCGGGGCCCGTGACCACCCGTCAGTGCCCGTCGGCGGCCTGCGAGGTCCGTTCCAGAACACGGCGGCACGCCCGCAGCAGCGCCTCGTCCTCGGCGACGTCGTAGGGGCTGCTGCGGCCGGGTTCGAAGGTGTGGCGGCGGGTCTCGGCGAGTTCGGCGCGCAGCAGCGGTGCCGCCGGCGCGGCGGCGGCACCCATCTCCACCAGGCCGTCGGCGATTCGCCCGCGGATGTGGACGTTCTCCTCCCACACCGCGCACAGGACCGGCAGGACGGTCCCGGCGTCCCGCGCCACCCGCCACAGGGCGGTCGCGGTGTCGATCCGCGTCCGCAGGTGGTCCTCCTCCGCGAGCAGCCGGCGCAGCCGCGGCGCGGCTCCCGCGGCGGCGGACCCGACACCTCCCAGCGCCACGACGGCCTCGTACCGGGGTCCCGGGTCATCTCCGTCGAACACGGCGTACAGCGCGGGCAGGACGGTCCCGCCGTCGCCCTCCACCGCCCACAGCGCCGCGGCGGCGGCGACGGCCGTCCTGGCGTCCGTGCCGGGGTCGGACAGCAGCGCCCGCAGGTGCGGCCCGGCCTCGCGCGCGGCGGGCCCGAAGCTCGCGATGGCGTTCAGGGCCGCCCGGCGGATCTGGTCGCCCCGCCATCCCGACGCCTCGCGCACCACGCGCAGCACCTCCGGAAGGGCGTCGGCGGAGCGGAGCGCGGTCAGGCCGGAGAGCAGGGGTGTGACCCGGTCGTACGCGTCCTCGTCGAGCGGGTCCTCGGCCAGCCGGCGGCGCAGCAGGGGTACGAGCGGGGCGCCGTGTTCGCCGAAACCGCCCGAGTCGCCGATCAACCGTCCCAGGCCGTGGGGGACTTCGGGTCCTTCCAGCGCGGCGGCCAGGTACGGCACGGCGCGCGGATCGCCCAGCCGGGCGAGTGCCTCCAGCACACCGCCGACCGCCGCGCCGCCGGACGGCCACGTCACGACGCCCCCGTCCGGGTCCGCCGCCACGCACGCCGCCAGGTGGTCGGCGATGGGCCCGGTCAGGCCGGTGAAGTCCTTCAGCACGGCGGTGGCGGCCTTCCTCACCTCGGGCTCGGGGTCGGCGAGCGCCCGCCCGATCAGCTCCACCACCTCCCCGTACGATCCGCGCCGGCAGCGGACCACGAGGGAGCTCATCCAGACGGCGTCCTCGCGCTCGCCCGGGTCGGGTGACCGGAGTTGGTGGACGGTCAGCTCGATCCGCTCGGCCACCCGGTCGCCCAGGGCCTCGTGCAGGGTGCGCAGCAGGGGCACGGTGTTCACGGCGGCGCCCATCGCGTTCGCCCTGGCCGCGTGCACCCGGTCGAGCAGTCCGGTGACTGTGGGCACGATCTCGGCGGGAAGCCGCTCGGGGGCGCAGCGTCCCAGCCGGGCGAGGGCCGCGAGCCGCTCGGCGGGGTCGGTTCCGTCCTGCCGGAGCCCGTCGAGCAGTGCGACGGCTTCGTTCCTCACCTCGCTGTTCCGCAGGGCGAGTTCGGCCGCCTCCCGCACCAGCGCCGACCGGACCTCGCCGTCCGGCTCCAGCGACAGCCGCTCCCGGAGCACCGACAGGACGTGCCGTTCGTCGTCGTGCAGCCTGACCAGTGCGGCCGGCACCGCCCGGCGCACTCCGGGGTCGGCGTCGTCCGCCAGGGAGAGGAGGGTGCCGATCCCGGTGCGGACGGCGGCGTTCGCCGCCCGATGGGCGGCCCACCAGGACCTCGGGTCCACCTCCTCGAAGTCGTCCTCGTCGTCCTCGTCGTCTTCCTCGTCGTCGTCTTCCTCGCCGTTCTGGAGATCCTGGACGTCCTGGGCGTCCCTGTCGACCGCGTGCTCTTCCTCCGCGATGTTCTCCCCGGAGTCCTCCGGGCCTTCCGGATTCCCGGCGCTCGCGAGGCCCTCGACGGTGAACTCCCAGATGGAGGCGATCAGCTCGATCACCTTGCCGCGGTCGCCGATGGCGGGATCGGCGATCAGCTCGAACAGGAACGGGATGCAGGCCAGCGTGGAGTCGTACACGCCCCCCTGGTGGTGTACGACGCCGTACATGCCCTTCAAGGCGGCCTCGCGCTCCGCCGGATCGTCGGAGGCGAGCCCCAGCAACAGCTCGGGCACGTCCTTCGCCCGGCCGTACGCGTGGCGCATCGATCCCCAGTCGATCTTCCGCAGCCCTTCCGGCATGGTGCTCCTCCCGATCTTGTCCGTCGGGATTCTGTACCACCCCGCCGATGTCGCCCCGGTAGGTCACCGGGGGCCCGGCCCGCCGGGGCTCAGCCCGTCCGAGGTCTGGCGAGTTCGGCGGGGAGTGCCGGGGCCGAAGTGCTCGTCGTCGCCGACGCGTTCGCCGCCACCGTGCGGTTCACGGCGTCCCTGCTGCCGAGTCGATGACCTGCTCCGCGGAGCACCGGGCGCAGGGAGCGGCGTCGCCGACTCGCCGCTTTTCGGTGTGGGTTCCGTGCCGGTCCGGCCATGATGGGGCGTCATGGGGAGAGGGCACGGGCAGGGATGGGCGCTCGCGGTTTTGGCGGCGGTGGCGTTGGGTGCGGCCGTCGTGTTCGGGGCGCGGGCCGCACGCAGCGGTGTCACGGTGGGCGGCGACTTCGACGGGGTGGGGGCGACGATCGCCCTGGCGTCCCTGGCCGTCGCCCTCGGCGCCGCCTGGCAGAGCGCCCAGGCTCTGCGCTGGCAGGAGACCGACCTCCAGCAAGTGACGGCACGGCTGGCGGTGGCGGTCCTCGACGAGGTACGCGAAGCCCGGCAGCAGCTCCTCGGCGACCACGACAAGACCATCGACGTCCGGTTCACCCTGCGCCCCGCCCTGGCCCACACCGCCGACGGCGCCGGCACCGGCGGACAGCTCCGGACAGTCGTGGACTACTACCGCAGGCTGCGCCCCCGACGGCTGGTGATCACCGGGACCCCGGGGGCGGGCAAGACCGTGCTGGCCCTGCAACTGATGCTGCGCCTGCTGGAACAGCGCACGGCGGATGACCCGGTGCCGGTGCGGCTGTCCCTGGCCTCCTGGAACACCGACGAGGATCTCGGGCAGTGGATCACCCGACACCTGCGGGATGTCTACCGGCTGCCCGCGGCCTCGGCCCGCGAGCTGGTGACGGCCCGGCGGGTGCTGCCGGTACTGGACGGCCTGGACGAGATGGACGCCGACCCCACTCCCGGCTACGCCTCCCGGGCCGGCCGGGCGGTGCGCGCCGTGAACCGGTACCAGCACACCGACGCCAAGGCGGAGCTGGTGCTGACCTGCCGCACCCACACCTACGACACCCTGGAGGACCTGCGGGGTGTGTGGGCCCAGGACGCCGCCCGGGTGGAGATCAGCCCCGTCGACCACACCCAGGCGGGCACCTTCCTCCGCGGCCGGGCCACCGACCCTGGCCGCTGGCAGCCGGTGGTCGACGCACTGCAACAGGCCCCGGACGGTCCACTGGCCCGTGCCCTGTCCACTCCCTGGCGTCTGGCCCTGGCGTGCACGGTCTACGAGGCACGTGACGAGGCAACCGGCGCCTACCAGCGCGATCCCACCGAACTGCTCGCACCGGACCTGGACACTCCCGAGGCGGTGAGCGAGCACCTCCTGGACCTGCTGATCCCCGCCGTCACTCCGCTGCACAACCGGCAGCGCGGCACCCACCACACTCCCGAGCAGGTCCGCGCCCGGCTCACCACCCTCGCCGCCTACCTCAACGACAACGCCGTCACCGGGCGGACCGTGGGCGGGCGGCCCTTGTCGGGTACCGACATCCTGCTCCACGAGCTGTGGCCGCTGGCCGGCAGCCGCCTGCCCCGGGCCGTCCACGCCGCCCTGGTCGCCACCGTCTGGCTTCCCTGTCTCTGTGCCGCCGTCGTGCTCTTCCAGGTACCCATCGGTTTCTCCCCGAGGCAGCTGATGAGTGTCGGAGGACTCCACTTGGTGACCTCGATGGCCGCAATCTTGGTGTTCGCAGCCTGGGCGACGATCTGGCCGGAACCGCACCGGGCGGATCTGCAGCGGATCCGGACACCGGCCGGTCGGCGCCGCGTTGCAGGGGGACTCGCACTCGGACTCGCGGTCGGGCTCGCGCTCAACCTCGCACTCGGACTCGCGCTCGGACTCACACTCGCACTCGGACTCGCACTCGGACTCGCGTCCGGGCTCGTGGCCGGGCTTGGGGCCGGGCTTGGGGTTTCCGGGACGTTGGGGAGCGTCAATCCACGCGATGCCGTGAAGAACGACTTCACGTTCAACCTCACGGTCGGGCTCGCGTTCGGGTTCGTGGGCGGAATCGCGCTCGGAAACGCGATCGGAGTCGCGATCGGAATCGTGCTCGGACTTGTGGTCGGGCTCGCGTCCGGGCTCGCAAGTATGCGGTATGTGGCGCTGCTGGTGTGCACGCGCCGGTGGGGCCGCCACCGGCTGCCGTGGCGGCTCGGCCGGTTCCTCCACTGGTGCTACGGCGCCGGACTGCTGCGCATCGCCGGCACCGCCTACCAGTTCCGGCACCGCGAACTCCAGGACCACCTCGCCTCCCGCACACCCCTGCCGTAGAAGCCCGGCCTGGACTTTTACGTCCCTGACATCCCCCGCCCCCAGGCGGTTTCGTTTGGATCAGCGGGCGGGCCAGAGGAAGACGCCCACGGCGTGCAGCCCGGCCAGGCAGGCGGTCGCGGTCTTCTCGTACCGGGTGGCGAGGCCACGCCGGCGCAGGTGCTCACGGACCGCGCGGGAGGAGGACGCCGTGTCGGCCCGGACCACCTCCGGCCTGGTCCGAGGGCCGGCCGCGGCGGCGTGGCGGTAACCCGCCTACCGCCAGTCGAGACGCCCGTCGATCACGCGCGGCGCGCTGCCGTCCCCGAAGCCCCGCCCCTCGCACAGCGCGTTGGCGACCTCGGTCAGGTAGGCGGCGAACGTCGCCTTCCCCGGGTTCGGACGTTCGGCCTCGGCGTAGTCGCCGAGCAGCCCGTACCCCTGGCCGGGGGTGCAGTCGACAAAGCCGCCGTAGAAACCGTCCGGGTCGATGGTGGTGATCGGCAGGTACCGCTGCCCGGACTCGTCGTCCGGGCGCGCGGCCGCGGCCGGGCCCTCGAACCACGCTCTCAGGTTCTCCAAGGGGCCGATCCCCTCGCCGTCGGGCAGGAGGTACCCGGTCGGCTCGGGGGCGTCGTGGGATGCGGGCCGGTCGAAATCCGAGACCGGTCCGGTGCCGTTGCGCACCAGGTAGAAGGCGCGTACATCGGCCGGGACCGTCAGGTCGAGATCCCGCTCCAGGATGCGGAGCTCGCCCTCCGTCGCGGGCGCGGGCAACCGCTGGAAGGTGCGGGGCGCGTGCTCCTTCAACCACGTCTCGATCCGCGCCCAGGCGACGAGGGTCTGTTCGGCCCGTGTCCGATCATCGGTCATGGCCCGGACCATAGCCGTGAGGGACGACACCGGCCGCCGGCCGCTGACAAGGCCTCACCCGGACCACCCACGGATCACGATCCAATACGCGTTCTGACGAGCTCGTGCAGGCGTGCTTGGCGTGTCCCACATTCCTCGACTGGCCGGCGTGGGTGGCCGTGCTTGTCGTTCCGCCGGTCGCGTGATCAGATGGCGGCAGCATCGCGTGCCGGTGACGGACTGCGTCAGGCATGGAGGTGCGGGACCGAAGGGACCGCCATCCGTGGCTTCCCACGACGGCGACCGTGTAGTCGCCCTGAGTCGACAGCTCGCGCAAGCACATCAAGAGCTACGTCGCCGAATCAGCGAGATCAGGACAAGTCTCGGGCACCGCCGGTTGAGCGACGACGTGCTTCTCACCCATTGCCTTGCCTTCTGTGCCGCGTTGACCTCGCACCACCAGGGTGAGGACCGCGGGATGTTCTCCCAACTGCTACGGGAGCGCCCGGATCTCACCGCGACGGTCGCGAATCTCGTTCAAGACCATGAAATGATCGCCTCGATCGTGTCTCGGGTGGGCGAACTGGCCGACAAGGCCGCCGAATCGCGTGGCCCGACCCTGGAGGCGATCGGGCGCGAGCTTGACGGATTGATGGCGATCATGGAATCGCACTTCAACTACGAAGAGCGGACGATCAGCGAGGCACTCGACGACGGGGTACCCGACACCGACTGGCCCAGCAGGGTGTTCGGGTTCGGCAGGGCATGAACTGGCATGGGTGCCGGCCGACGAGTGGTGCGAGCCGGAGGCCAGGTCCGGGGTACGGCTCCGCGGTTCCGCCGCCATGTCCCGGCCGGCGGAAAACAGGTGGCAGTCCCACCGGCCCACCTTCGCCGGCGGCGCACCCACCGCCACGATGTCGATCAGACCATGCGCGTCAACAGGCTCAGGGCATCGTCCACTGCCTCCCCCGCTCCGAGCCGCCGGCGCAGCATCGGATAGCGGGAGGTCTTCGGCTCGTCCCCCTCCAGCGACACACGGGCCTGCTCCAGCGCGGCATCCGACATCCGCCGGGCGCCCTCACGGACGATCTCGTCGATCGAGGAGCCGTTCGGTGTGGTGCCGTCGCCGTTGACGACGCTGAGCACGGGCGTGCCTTCCCCAGGGCTGCGTCGTTCTCGCGGGGTGTCCGGTTCGATCACCTGACGCCCAAGGTGGCCGAGGGCCCGGCGGGGCTGCGGACGTGGCGGCGGAGGCCGGCGGCGATGCTTGTGCGGCCGGTGAGCCGGAGGGCACCGGGAAACGCGGCGCGAGCCGTGGCCGCGGTCCGGTCCGGAACGGCGGACACCCCCGTGGAGGCAGCGACATCGGTTCCCCCCGCCGCACGGCACAGCAGCGGCCCGCAAGGGCCATCCTCCCGCCAACGCGCGGATCCACAAAGGGAATTGCGCAGCAGAATGCCCCTGCTACGGTGGGCCGATGGCATCGGTCAAGCAGGTCCAGGTCACCTTCGACTGCGCGGAACCCGAGCGCGTCGCCCGTTTCTGGTGCGAGGTGTTGGGGTACGTCGTACCGCCGCCCCCGAAGGGGTTTGCCACGTGGGACGATTTCGATCGCTCGCTGCCGCCGGAGGACCAGGGGTCACGGTTCGCCTGCGTTGATCCCTCGGGTGTGGGCCCGCGCCTGTTCTTCCAACGCGTTCCCGAAGGCAAGGTCGTCAAGAATCGGGTGCACCTTGACGTGCGGGTCGGCACCGGACTCGTGGGTGAGGAGCGCCTGGCCGCACTCGAGGCCGAGTGCGCACGCCTGGTCGCGCTCGGCGCGGTACGCGAGCGGCTGCTGTACGACGGCAACGACTCGTGCATCGTGATGCAGGACATCGAGGGCAACGAGTTCTGTCTCGACTGAGCGTCCTCCGAGACGGCGAGGTGGGGAGCCGTCCCCCTTGGGCCTCTCCACATGTGGTCCCGTATGGGGCGGGATGTGTTCCGTGAGAGCGAGGGTGTGAAGTCGGGCGATGCCGAGCGCGGCCTGGTGGGCGCCGTCGTCCTTACAGGCTGCGTCGTTCGGTCCGACCGGCTTGATGGTGATCCAGGCAGTGAAACGGCTGTGAGATCCGCGGAGCGCACCAGAACGTAGGCAGGCACGGTCTCCGGGTGATCACGAGGTGTCGAATCCCCGATCACCACAACGGAAGACCGTGCCTGCGCGCTCGTCCTCGCCCATCCCCGCCGGTCCGGGCCGCTCGCTGCTGCCCGGCCTCCCGCGCCCGGCCATCCTCGGCAGCACGTGATCAGACCGGGCAGGCCCACTGAACGACGCCGCCCTGGTGACTTCCCAACCGACGGTGCTCAGGTGGCCCGTACGAGGAGCGGGCATCCGCCCGGCGTTCGATCCTGTGGTGGTGTGCCGGGCGATGACCGCTGTATGCGGAAGGCTCGGCTCCGGCCGGCCGGATCACCGAGCAGACCACCGACCGGTCGCGTCCGGGCCCTCGGGCGTCCCGCTGTGACCGCCGGCGGGACGAGTCCGCTCTACCGCGTCACCCGGTACCTCTCCCCTTCGTCGATGCGGCGGAACTCGTCGAGTGTCAGGGTGACGCCGAGGGGGGTGCCGGGGTCGATGTAGAGCACCAGGTTCTTGTGGCCGCGGTTGCGACGCCGGATGTCGGCGATGTCCGTGGTGCGGTGCCGCCACTCGTCGCCCAGCATGTACCGCATCGTCTCCGGTGAGGTGTACACCACCTGGCACGCCTGCTCGTCGGGCAGCGGAGTGCGGTACGGCCAGGCCGGGGGCCGGTTCGTGAACGTTCCGCGCAGCAGCGCGCGCAGGGGCAGCATCGGCACCAGGAGCTGCCCGTCGGCGATGAGACGGGCCCACAGCAGGTCGGCGTGGTCCCGCAGGGCCTGCAGCAGCCGGGCCTCCCGGTCGTCCGCCGGTGTCCAGGGCGCCGGTGGCGTGTCACGCCGTTCCAGTACCGCTCCGTCGGGCGGGATGCCGTCGTACCAGGTGGTCATGATCTCGTGGCGGGGCGGCAGCGCCAGTCCGTTGCGGCGGACCAGGGCGGCGCTCTCCTCCTGCCTGCCGGTGTCCGCCAGGAGCCGTGCCTGGACCAGGAGCGCCGTGTTCAGCGCGTCGTGGAGCCGCGGGTGGCGGGCGGTGAGGCGGGCGTACGCGGCCGTCGCCTCTTCCGCCACCGCGCACGCCTCTTGGGCCCGTCTGGCGCGCATGAGCTGGTTGCGGAGGTTGGCGAGGCAGTCGGCGCGCGCAACGGCGTGGGCGCCGGGATCGGCCGCGTGCAGCAACGTCCACAGCCGCAGCGCCTCCCGTGTCGCCTCCACGGCCTCGTCGTCGCGGAGCCGGGCGGACAGCCGCGCGCCCAGGTTCATGAGCGCGGACGCCAGCCCCTCCGCGTCACCGGAGTCGGCGAGGCGGCGGCGGGCCAGAACAACGGCCTCCGTGCTCGCCTCGAGCGCTTCCCGGCCCCGGCCCGCCTTGTCCAGCAGCAGGCCGCGGTCCGACAGGCACGCGGTCAATCTGCGCTGGTAGACGGCGGGGTTGAACCGGGCCAGCCGCCGGAGGATGTCGGTCGCCTCCTCGCCGGCGCGCACGGCCTCCTCGTGCCGCCCCGCATCCGCCAGCAGCAGCGCCTGGTGGTAGAGGACGTCGGCGAGGAAGGGACTGCCCTGGGCCGGGTGGGCGAGGGCGAATCCGCGGGCCAGCGGAACGGCGCGCTCGGCGTCCTCCCGCGCCTGATCGCCCCGGTTCAGCAGGCGCAGGGCCGCGGCGCGGTACCCGAGGGCCTGGGCCAGGCCGATGGCCTGTTCCGTGTCCGGAGGGTCTCCGGGGGCGGGGGAACCCAACAGGTCGACGAGCCTGGTCAGCAGCTCGACGGCGTGCTGGGCGTCCCCGAACGTATGCAGCGCGTGCACCGCCGAGTCGAGCAGAGCGGATTCGGCGACCCGCACGACCTCCCGGTCGACGTCCTCGCACTCCGCGAGCAGCAGAAGCGCCTCCCGCGTGCGTCCGTACGCCTCCTGTCCGCGGCCGGGGCCCTGCGCCAGCGCGTTCGCCTGCAGCAGCAGGGCCGTCGCCAGCAGGGGCCGCTGCTTCGGGTCCTGCCGGGCCGTGGACCGCAGTTCGGCCACCGGCTCCGACAGCAGCTCACAGGTCGTCTCGAAATCACCGGCGTTGTTCAGTCGCCGCGCCGCCTCGATCACGACAGCCGCCCGGCGCGGACCGGTGACGGGCTGGTGGCGTGCCCACCGCAGCGTGACCGCGGCCATGCCGACGTCGAGAACCGGCTGCATTCCTGCCGGAAAGCACGCCCTGACCGCGTCCAGCACCCCGGACGCGGCGGCATCGTCCGTGGCCAGGAAGACCAGAGCCGGTGATCCGGCGTCGAGGGCCGGACGGGGATCGTCCAGCAGTCGGGGGAAGAGGTGCCGCGCGCCCACGTGGGTCCAGCGCTCACCGGCCGCCGCGAGGAGCGTCACGGCACTGACGGCCCATGCCGGCACCGTCCCGTCCGGGTCGCGTGCCAGTAATCGCGCGACGACCTCTGTCGCCCAGTCCTGCGCCGGGAACTCCGCCTCGTGCCCGGGAAGGGTGAGCGCCACGAAGTCCTCGGCGAGCCGGTCGGGATAGAGCGGTCGCAGAGCCAGCCCGTGCCGAGGCGGCGGATAGCACAGGGCGTGGTCGTCGATCACAGCACTGGCCTCTGTCTCCGGGAACAGTCGGCCGAACAGCGGCCGGGCGTCCCACACCGGCAGGACACCGACGAGGCACGCCAGGAAGACCGCCTGTTTCATCAGCGACGGATGGATGCCGGTCCGGCCGCAAGCCGATGCGCGGCCTTCCGCGCCCTGCCCGTACCGCAGTTCCCAGTGGCTGTGTTCCCGGTCCAGGAGGAAGACGGTGAGGCCCTCCACGGTCCGGGGCGGGGCGACTCCCCGCAGGGCGGCGTCCACGGCGACCAGGGCCGCCATGTGCACGGCGAGGGGCAGCCCGAAGTCGGGATGGTTCAACGAGGTCGGCGGGCCGATGAGTTCGGGCCGGTGGTGTCCGCGCAGCCGCGCGTATCCGTCGCGCGCCGCGTGGAACATCCGCAGGCGGTCCCGTCCTTCGGGCGACAGCGGTTCCAGCTTCATCGCGGAGACCTGGCCGCGTTTGCGTGCCTCGCTGCGGACGGCCGGCCAGGAGTCGAGACTGCGGCCGATCAGCAGCACGCGCGTCCGCTTGCCCGGGCGCCTGAGCATCGCGTTGCTCAGCAGCCAGTGCAGGTGGGTGACGGGCCAGCGGTCGGCGTAGTCGACGACCAGCAGCACTCCGGGCGCGTCGCCCGGGCGGAGATCCTGACTGCCGGGCTCTGGCAGCAGTGTGCCGCCGTGCAGTGCGGTGGAGACCTTCCATCCGGCGGCGACGCACTCGTCGGCGAAAGCGGCGGCCAGCCGGGTTTTGCCCTGGCCGCCCGGCCCGTGCAGCCAACGCACCGCCATGGCGGTGTCCCCGCCGTCCCGCCACCGCCGCAACTGCTCCAGCTCGGCCTCGCGTCCCGTGAACGGCACCACCGCGCTCTCCGCGCCGAGCGCGTAGCTGGGCGGGTCCTCGTCGGTCAGCGGCCCGGCCCCGGGACGCCGCTCCCACTCGTAGAGGACGTAGACAGGCTGCCCGTCCACGTAGACGTGGACGTCCGCGCCGTTGGCACCGTAGGCGAACCCGTTCTCGGCCTTGACGATCTGGGTGACGTGCGACGGGCTGGAGGGGTCCGGCGTCACCGCTCGCCGACCGTCCCCGGGTTCGGGTTCGGGTCGTCGAGTGTGGTGACGATGACGGAACCGCCCTGCGAGGCGAAGACCCGCCCCTGGCCATGGGCGATGTTCGTCTGGTTCCAGGTGGTGCCGCGTTCGGTGAGGGCCTGTTTGATCTCCTCCAGCAGCGTCCGCAGCGCCGCCGCCGAACTCTCCCGCTCCGGCTCGTCCAGCCGCTCCAGGTGGGTCTCGAAACGTACCTGCCAGGTGCCCTCCTGGTGGGCGAGTTCCCGCGGCCCGTCCTCCGCGGTGCCCAGCACCCGTGCGGTGTGGTCCAGCCGGGCCAAGGCGTCGCCGTCCTCGCCGCCGCGTCCGAACCACGCTGCCACGCGGCGGCGAACCACGTCCCAGGCATCGGTTCCGGCGGCCTGCACCACGGCGGTCCCGGCCGATGCGGCAAGTGCGATCAGCGCCTCAGGAAGCATGGTCCTCCTCCCGGCGACGGCCGCCTCGACGTACTCGTCGCCGCTACGGTTCAACATGGACTGACGGCCGGTCACCGTACGTCGCGGGTACAGTACACCTACCCGTCGGGGCATCGCCCGCACCCTCGTCTGCCACCGCCGACTCACCCCATTGAGATGACCCGTGAGTGAGCGCTCGGTCCGCTCATCACGGGCTTTGCCGTGGCTCAGCCGGTCGACGTCTCGGAGAAACACATCCTGTTTGCTCTGACATGACGCCGTCACCCGTCGCCGGCAGCCCGGCGACGGTGGTGTCGAACGCTTTGACGACCGTCACGTCCGTGCCGACGATCTGCTGGATCTCCTCGGCCGCCGAACTGCCGGGTGGCCATGTCGGCAAGGCGTTCCGCCGGTGGATCGACGCCGTTGGCGACGGCTGCGCCCCCGTCGGGAAGTGCTGCTCGTCGAGGCGGTCCGGGCCCCGGCCGGACGAACGGTTGCACGTCGGCCGGTGGACCCGGCGAACCCGTGTCCGCGTGGGTTCCTCAGGACAGGACACGGCGTCGGAAGTTGCGCAGGCCCAGGGTGAGGAAGACGGCGCAGAAGCCCGCCAGCACGGGATACACGACGTAGAGGGGCATGTGGGCGATGTCGGTGACCCCGGCCCGCATGCCCTCGCTGATGTAGACCAGGGGGTTGACCAGGACCAGCACCTGGAGCCAGTGGACTCCTCCGACCTGCACCGCGGACAGTTCGGTCCACTGGTAGTAGGTGCCGCCGAGGAAGACGAGCGGCAGCACCACGAAGCCGAACATGACGCCGATGTTCCGGGGCTCGAAGGTGGTGCCCAGCAACAGTCCGAGAGAGGTCATGGCGACGCATGCGAGCGGGACCAAGGTGAGCACGACCCACCAGTGGAGGGACAGGTCGGGATGCACTCCCGGCGCGTGCACCACGGCCGCGACCGGCAGCACGACGGCTGCCGAGATCAGCCCCTGGGCGGCACCGGACAGGACCCGGGCCAGGGCGACCAGCCAGATGGGGCAGGGCGCCTGGATCCGGTCCTCTATCTCCCGGGTGAAGCCGAACTCCTGGGACATCTGGATGGCGACGGACTGGATGCCCTGGAACATGATGGCGATCGACACGACTCCGGGAACCAGCACGGTGGCGAACGCCGACTCCCCGGCCGCCCCGCCGGCCGAGCCGACGCCCTGCCCGATGACGGGGAAGACGTAGAGGAAGACGAAGACGAGCAGGAACGGCTGCATCACGGTGCGGCCGAGGAACTCGCCGAAGCTCTTCCTCAGCACGGTCAGGTCGCGCCGGATCAGGGCGGCCAGCGCCGAGCGGCTGGACGCCGCGGCGGACCGGGCCGGCAGCACGCTGATGTGCGCCGCCGCCCGCGGGGTCGTACCGGTGACGGCCATCATTCCCTCAGCTCCTTTCCGGTCAGAGCGATGAAGACCGTTTCCAGGGTGCTCTCCGCGACCGAGAGGTCGATCAGGTCGTAGCCGCCGGCCTCGGCACTCGTCACGATCCGCGGCAGCAGCCGCCTCCTGCCCTTGACCTGCAGTTCGACCCCGTCGCTCATCAGCCGGGTGCGGATGATGCCGTCGATGTCGCGCCGCAGCCGGGCCTCCAGGCCTTCCGGACGGCCGTGGGTCAGCACCGTGACGACGGTGTCCGCTCCCAGGCCCTGCTTGAGCGCGGCGGGCGTGTCCAGGGCCAGGATCCGGCCGTGGTCGATGATCGCCACGCGGTCGCAGAGGCGGTCCGCCTCCTCCATGTTGTGGGTGGTGATCAGGATGGTCTGCCCCTGGGCGATCAGGTCGTCCAGGACCTCCCACAGGGCCAGTCGGCTCTGCGGGTCCAGACCCGCGGTGGGTTCGTCGAGGAAGAGCACCGCCGGGCGGTGGAGGATGGCCCTGGCGAGCAGAAGGCGCTGCGCCATTCCGCCCGACAGGGCGAAGACCGTGGACGCCGCCCACCGCGAGAGGCGGAACCGCTCCAGGAGCTCGTCGGCCCTCCGGCGCGCCTCGCGGCGCGGGATGCCGAACAACAGACCGTGGAAGTAGAGGTTCTCCCACACTGTCAGCGAGCGGTCCAGGGTGTTCTGTTGGGTGACCACGGCGATGACCTGCTTGGCCAGCGTCGGATGGCGGACCACGTCGATGTCCCCGATGTACGCGGCGCCCGAGGTGGGCACCACGCGGGCGGTCAGCATTCCGATGGTGGTGGTCTTGCCCGCGCCGTTGGGGCCCAGCAGCCCGAAGATCTCGCCCTGCCGCACGGACAGGCCGATGCCGTCCACCGCTGCGAAGTCCGTCTTCGGATAGACCTTCGTCAGGCTCACGGTGCGGATGACGTGTTCGGGATCAGGCATCTGCAGGCCTTGCGTGTGGTGGCCACTGTCCGGAGCGGGCGCCGGGGGCACCCGGCCTCGTGCCGGGGACCGGGCCACACGAGCGTTCGAGCCGCCGTGCACACCGGGCGGGGCTCGCCCACCCGCGGGACCGGTGTGGCCCATCCCGCCGACGGCCCCGACCGGCCTCTGAAGTGGCCGCCGGCGGACTCAACCCTCTGGCCTGCCCGAACCGCACCGACACCCCGACCTCGGGAGATCTCGACCGCTCCCTTTGCTGTCGGTCTCCCACCGTACTCCTGCCCTGCCCCGTGCGCGGGCCCGCGGACGAACGGAAAACCGCCGGGCATCGTGTGCGTGCCCGGATCCGGCGGCGACCCGGTGCCGACCGAGCGCGCGGCGGACGACCGAGCGGGCGCCGTCGGCGAGCGCGGCGGAGATCCCCTTGCCCAGGACCACCGCGTCGGCGCGCCGCCGCAGGCCACGGCACCGGACCCGCGTGCGGCGGCACGAGGCGCTCCCTCGGGCAACGGCGGGCGCGGTCTTCCCTCTCCTTGCTCACCCCACTCGTGTCGCACCGTACCGTCGACACATCACCCGGGCCTTCCGGGACCACGGCGAACGTGCCGGGCACGGCTCCCGAGGACACCGCTCGTACTCCTCTCGCCTCCGCAGGGGGCGACATCCGCGGTCCGGGGCCGACGGCACCCGGGCCTCACGCTGGGAACTCGGGCGAAAAGGAGTAATCCTTGTAAAGGTGAACGCAAGTGTCAGCAGACGAGCGACCCGGCCTTCCGGGGCGCGCTGCCGGACACCAGGGGCGCGCTGGAGAGAGCAGCCACGACGTCGACGGCCGGAACAGCGGCCACGCGGTGACACGCGCACCGGTGTTCTCCGTCCCCGCCGGGTCTCCTCCGGCCCCCACCGGAGCCCGCTCCTCGGCCGCCGGAGAGGACACCGTCCCCCGCCGGACGCGGGGTGCGCCCCTGAGACGAGTCCGATTCCCGGAGTGAGAGTGTGATGCGCAGCCGCTTCGAGTCCGACCGGCAACTCACCGCCCGCATGCTGGTGACGATGTTCCTGCTCGGTCTGGTGTACGTGGCGTTCGTCGCCGCGCTGATCGCACTGCTCGACTCCCTCACCCTGGTGATCGTCATCGCCGCCGGCCTGCTGGGTGCGCAGTACTGGTTCTCCGACCGGATCGCCCTGTACGCCATGCGGGGTCGCCTGGTCACCCCGGAGGAACAACCCCGGCTGCACGGGATCGTCGACCGGCTGTGCGCCGGCGCGGACATGCCGAAGCCACAGGTCGCCGTGTCGGAGATGGACCTGCCCAACGCGTTCGCCACCGGTCGCAACGCCGACCACGCCGTGGTCTGCGTCACCACCGGACTGATGCGGCGCCTGGAGACCGACGAGCTGGAAGGCGTCCTCGCCCACGAGCTCTCCCACGTCGCCCACCGCGACGTGGCGGTGATCACCGTCGCCTCGTTCCTGGGCGTGCTCGCCGGGCTGACCGTCCGCGTCGCCTTCTACTCCCAGCTGTTCGGCGGGGGCCGCCGCGACCAGAACACCGCCGCCCTGTTCGCGGCCGTCATGGCGGTGTCCGCCCTGGTGTACGTCGTCAGCTTCCTGCTCATCCGGGCGCTGTCCCGCTACCGCGAGCTGGCCGCCGACCGTGCCGCGGCCCTGCTCACCGGACGGCCGTCCGCCCTGGCCTCGGCACTGACCAAGATCAGCGGAGACGTCGCCCGCATCCCCACCAGGGACCTGCGCACCGCCCAGGCGTTCAACGCGTTCTTCTTCGCCCCCGCCCTCAGGCCCGGCAGCGCGGTGGCCGTTCTGTTCTCCACCCACCCCAGTCTGGAACGCCGTCTGGAGGCGCTCGCGGAGATCTCCGCGCGGCTGAGCGGCGACACGCGGTGAGAGGTGGGTCGAGGCCCCGTGGGTTTCTGGGACGCGCTGCTCGGCCGTAGCAGGCCGGTCGAACCGGATCTGGACCGGCTGTTCGGCCTGCCCTCGGCGGCGATCACCCTCCAGGCGGCCGTCGGTCTCGCTCCCACCGGGGCGGGATCGGTGTGCTTCGCGACCATCGAGGGTGGCGCCTTCACGCGCGTCCGGCAGGAGGTACTGGCGCTGCTGGACGCCGACTCCGGGCGGAATGGCACACCGGTGGAGTTCAGTCGCGACGCCTACGGGTACTCCTGGCTGCTCTCCCGCCGCGCTCCAGACGACCTGCCCGCCCTGGTCAA
This sequence comes from Streptomyces macrosporus, assembly GCF_039533145.1. Classification (NCBI taxonomy): domain Bacteria; kingdom Bacillati; phylum Actinomycetota; class Actinomycetes; order Kitasatosporales; family Streptomycetaceae; genus Streptomyces; species Streptomyces macrosporus. The sequence continues at coordinate 65,705 of NZ_BAAASZ010000011.1, read as the reverse complement.
CGACCTGCACGCGGTGAACACCGCTCTGCGGGACAGTGGCTTCGGCCCGCAGTTGCTGTGCTCGCTGGTCGCTTTCCGCACCACCGGACAGCGTCCCGCCGCCCTGGTCTACCTCTACAAACGCGGTACCTTCTACCCCTTCGCCCCGCTGCCCGGCCGGAAACGCGACAACCGACTGGAACTCCAGGTCAGGGCCGCGCTCAAGGAGGAGCTGCACGTCGAACCGGAGCTGGGTCGCTGGTTCCCGCTCTGGGGCGCCCCCGGTCTGTGACCGGACCGCCGGGAGGAACCGCGCTCGGGACGGTCTTCCGCGCGCCGCTGCGGTCCGTCCGCGGTGTTCGGCCGCGGTGACCGGTCCGGTCGGCGCGGCAAGGACCTCGGAGGCGATGCGGGCCGCCCGCGCCGGAGGAACCGGGGATGTACGGGCGAGCGCGGGAGAACGGGGTGGGCGAGGCCGTCTCCCCGGTCGGCCTTGTCACGCTCGCGGCTCTGGCCGCTCGCTTTCCGTGATGGCTCGGCCGCCCGCGATGAGTTCGCGATGAGTTCTGGTGCCGACGGCGGTCCGACCAACCGGACGCGTGTCCGAGAAGGCATCGCGCAGCGACGCCGTCGAGATGTCAGGGAGTCGAGCCGTGTCCGACGACGAAGAGCAGATCCGGGCCTTGATCGAGCGGTGGGCCGCGGCGGTGCACCAGGGCGACCTGGACGGTGTCCTGGTCGATCACGCGGAGGACATCGTGATGTTCGACGTGCCGCCGCCGTACGAGGGCGTGCGCGGCATCGACGCCTACCGCGAGACATGGCCGCCTTTCTTCGCCTGGCAGGAGCAGGGCGCCTCGTTCGAGATCGAATCCCTCGACGTCACCGTCGGCGGCGACGTCGCCTTCGCTCACGCCTTGCTCCGGTGCGGAGCACCGCAGGAACTGGCCGAGCAGCCGGAGAACCGCCTGCGGCTCACCCTCGGGCTGCGCAGGGAACAGGGTCGCTGGGTCGTGGCGCACGAGCACCACTCGTTCCCGGACACCTCCGCCGGGAACGCCACGCCCGCCGCCGAGCGGCAGGTGCGGGCGATCCACCGACGGTGATTCGCCGATACCGCGGCGAAGGACTTGGACGGGCTGATGGCCCACATCGCCGAGGACATCGTCTCCTACGAGCACGATGTGCCCCTGCAGCATGTCGGGGTGGAGGACGTCCGCGAGGTCTGCCGACGCGGGCTGGAGGCGTCGTCCGGAGCCGTCACGCGGATTGGTGTCCGGCCGGCGCGCTGGAGCTCACCGGAGCCGGGGGCGCGGACTGGCGCGTGCGGTTCGACGCGATGGCGGAGGACCTGCGGGCCGCCCTTGCCCGGGCCGCCGACCGGCCGGAGCGGCGTGCGGGCGCCTGCCGTCTCGCCTCGTCCCTGGCCGAACCGGCCTTCGCCCGCAACCTGCTGGGCGAGGCCCGGCAACGGTTCGAACGGGCGGCCTCGCTCGCCGGTGACACCGATGGTGCCGCGGCGCTGCGGCACGCGGCCCGGGTGGCCGGTTGCCGCAGGCTCGGCGACGACATGTTCCGCCTGCACCGTGCCACCGCGGAGGCCGCCCGCCGGGCCGGGGACGCCGTCCGACCTGGCGGTCGCGGCCACCGTCGCCTACCGCTTCCCCGGCACTTTCACGCGGCTTCCCTCCGTGGACGAGGTGACCGCCGTGCTCACCGAGGCGCAACGGCTGGCCCGCGACGGCGACCCGGCGGCCGAGGCGGCCGTCGCGCTGGCCGAGGCGGCAGTGATCGCGGATGCCTTCGGCGCGGTCCAGGGCAACTCCGACCACACCGCGCAGGAGACGGTCGCGCGTGCCGAACGGGCGGTCGAGGCCGCCCGGCGGGCGGGCGACCCGGTGGCCGAGTCCGCCGCCCTCGACGCGCTCTCCGGCGCCCGGAGCTGGGCCGGCGATGCCTTCGCCGCCGCGGCGGCGGCCCGGCGTCGGGTCGATGTCCTGACGTCGGTGCCGCGCACCCCTGCCGGCACGCACGAGCTGGTGGACGCCCCCGCCATGGCCGCGGACGCGGCCCTGGAGCGCGTCGCGCCCGAGCCGGACCGGGTGTGGAAGTGGGTCTCCTGGGTCTGGCTGCACTGGTACGTGGCGCTCCGGGCGGAGGCCCTGCTGGACGGCGACCCCACACGGCAGCCGGCCGCCGCGGCGGCATTCGACGCGGCGGGCTGCCGCTACCAGTCGGCGCGCACGCTGCTGCTCGCCGGGGACGGCCATGCCGCCGCCGGCACGGCGGCGCTCGCCGATCTCGGCCTGGCCCCCATGACCGTCGGGTGGCGGCGGCCCAAGGCGCCCGGGCAGCGCGGGCCGGCGGCGCCGGCCCGGGCCCCCGGCCGTTGCCCGGGCGCGCGCCATCAGCCCACCGCCCGCCTCACGAGGGCGGCGATTCGCTCCTCCACCTCGTCCGTCACCTCGGTCAGGGCGAAAGCGGTCGCCCACATCGGGCCCTCGTCCAGCCTCGCCGAGTCGTTGAACCCCAGCGTCGCGTAGCGCGCCTTGAACTTCGCCGCGCTCTGGAAGAAGCAGACGACCTTGCCGTCCAGCGCGTAGGCGGGCATCCCGTACCAGAGCCTCGGTGCGAGGGTCGGGGCGGTGGTGGTGACGACGGCGTGGACGCGCTCGGCCATGACCCGGTCCGAGTCCTGCATCTCCGCGATCTTCGCGAGCACGTCCCGCTCCGCCTCCGCCGCCTTCTCCGCGCGCGAGCCGCGGCGTGCCGCCTTCTTCCGCTCCTGGGCGTGCTCCTTCATCGCGGCCCGCTCCTCGGCCGTGAATGCCCCGTGGGTGCTGTTGTCGGTGCTGGTCATGGCCACCCCTGTGGTCGTGGGCCCCGATCGGCCCGCTGTGTCCTGCCGGCCTGAACGCCGCGATCACAGTCTCCCCCGGCCGGGATGCGGGCCGCCTCCGTGCCGACCACGGAAACCACCACGGATACCGAGCCGGTGCCTCCCCGGTACCGGCCGGTCGTGTGCCTCGGTTCCGGTTCCGGTCCGGCCTCCGCGACGCTCCTCGGTCCCGGCCCGCCGATGCCGCGGCCGTGTGGCACCGGCGGGGTCACCGGTGGTGCGGCGGAGGCGGAAGAGCCGACGGTGCCTCACCGAAGGCCCCGTTCGTCGGAATCGGTCGGGTCACTCGTGCTCGACGACGACCTTTTCCGCGTTGGCGGCGTACCGGTTCCACCACTCGCGTACCGCTTCCAGCCGGGCGCGGTCGGCGCCGATGAGCTTGCGCTGGTGTTCCGACGCGACGCTCACCCACACCTCCTGCACGTTCGCCTGCCGGTTGCAGGCGCTGTCGGCCTTGGCGACGCGAATCTCCTCCTCGGAGGGACGGCCTCCCGCACCGTGTGTGTCACCCGACTCGTCGCCGCCGAACTCGTTCGCGCCCGCCCCGATGCCGAACCTCTCGTCGATCCCCCTCCTCGTCATGCACCTGCGCCACTCGCTCAGCGCGGCGGTCAGACGAGGGTCCTTCGCGGTCAGGTGCATCGCCTCGGACTCGATCCGGAGCGCCGGACTCGCCGGTTTCAAGGCGTCCCCCGGGGAAGCGTCACCGTTGTCCGGCACCCGGGCGTCTTCGGGTGGGCTGCCGGGAGACAGCCGGCGCACGGCCTCGGCCAGGCAACCGCCCTTCAACAGCGGCTTGCCGTTCACCTCCTTGATGCCGATGCCCATGTCGTCCCCGGTGGCGGCCGCGGCCTCCTCCGGCGAGTCGCTCCTGTTGCGGCCCTTGCCCTGAGGGGACCAGTACCCGGCCGGTGACGGTGGGAGGTACCCGTACCTCGCCGCCTGCTCCGCGGGTATCCGCACGTACTCCGACCGCCGCTCGTGCGGCGAGGGCGAAGAACCCGCGTGACCCGCGGATCGTCGAAGCCGTACCGGGCCATGCAGGAGTTGAACAGCAGGTCCTCGGCTTGCGCGATGGTGTCGGCCTCCTGGTACGAGGCGACGCCGAAGTTCTGGATCGGGAGGAATTCGTCCAAGGGCAGCGCCGGCGACCGTGGCACCTCGTAGACCCGGGCCGACGACGAGGGCGCAGGCTTCGCCCTCCCCCCGGGATTCGTTGTCGCCTCGGAATCCGCCCGCCCGCAGCCCCCCGCAACGACCGCGCAGACCAGCACCGCGGCCACCGGCCCTACCGGCCTCACGCGTCTTCCAGGTCTCGGTTCACCCCGCGGTTGTACAACACCGCACAGCCCCATCGGTAGTCGGCGTGCTCCACACGGCTCGCGGGGCCACGGCGTACGCCTGTACCTCGTCGACGTCCCCGTGCAGGTGGTCGCCCCGGCCGTCGCCGACGTGGGAGCGGCCGATCCGCAAGGCGCCGGAACTCGGCGGGCTGCCGGGGAAGGACGCGGTCGCGCCGTCGTTGGTGCAACCGTCGAGGTGGAGCTTGATCCGGTCGGTGGCGTCGTCGTACGCCACGGCCAGTCGGTGGCCTGGCCCCTCACCGCCGTCCGGAGCCTCGCTCCGGGACACCACGACCTCGGGCGCGCCTGCCCTGTCCTTCCGGGGCATGACCAGTTGCCAGGCGTGGACGGACGGGTCGTGGCGCACCGTGAAGACGTCCGTGTGCTTGCCCGGCTGGAACCGCACGGTCACCGGACCGGCCGGTTCGGAATCGGCGAGGCGGACGACCACGCCCAGGGTGAAGCTGTCCGTTGTGTCCACGACGGCGCTGCCGGTGGTGGCGTACCCGCTCTTGCCGTCCAACCGGAGGCGGACGGTCGAGGCCGGCGAGGTGCCTCTGGGCGCGGAGACGCCGAACGTCACGCCGGTGCCGCGCGGGCGGTGGGCCCGATCTCAACCTCGGCGGTGGTGGAATCCGCGGCGTCGCCGAGAGCCCGGTGGGCGACCGGCGCGCGGCCGGCCTTGGCCCGGAACCAGTACGTGGTGGTCGTGCTGCTGCGGCCGGCCCGGTCGATCGCGCGGACGCTCAGGCAGTCGGGCGCGGTTCTCGTGGGGAGGTGCCGGAGGGTGACCGGGCCGCCGGGTTCGGTGGGGCGGGCGGCCCGCCCACACCATCACACGCCGACCAGTGCCGCCTGCCCACCCGGGAGGCCGGCCTGCTCCCCGGTTGCGGTGGAGAGGGCCTCTCGGGCGGCACGGGTGCGGGCGGGGTCACGGCCGTGCACGGTCCGCGCGGAGACGGGCCAGTAGTCTCTCGGCGGCGTCCAGGGCCGGTTCGCGCACCACATAGCGCGTGATGCCCCAGCGCCGCTCGTACTCGGCCAGCGAGGCGACGATCTCCTCCTCGGTGCCGATCCAGGCGTACGGCGCGGCCAGGACGTCCCGCGCGGTGCACCCGGCCAGTTCGGCGAAGCGGTGCGCGACGGCCTCCGCGTCGTCGGTGACCTCCACCACCTGGACGAACGCCTCGCGCGCGGGCGCGCTCGCCCGTCCGGCGGCGCCCCGCTCGACCAGCTCCACCTGCCGGTCGATGTCCTCGTCCCGCCACCGCACCTCGTGGCCGTACCCGTCCGGCAGGGTGCGGCCGAGCCCGCTCAGCCCGACGACATCGGCGTGCTCGCCCGCCCACCGCAGCAGGGTGGAGTTGCCGCCGCCGACGGTGAACGGCACCCGGTCCTGTATCGGGCGGGGACCGTCCAGCCGGGCGGCCCGGGCGTACACCTCCGGGCCCTCGACGGTCACCTCCTGCCCCGCCAACAGCGCGCGGCACGCCTCGGCCACGGCGGTGAAGCGCCGCACGCGCCCGGCGACGTCCGGGCGCTGCGAGCCGAGCATGGCCCACTCGGCGGGGGTGTGTCCGGCGCCCAGCGCCAGCCGGGCCCGGCCGCCCGAGACGACGTCCAGAGTCGCGATGTCGGAAGCGAGCAGCAGCGGCTCGCGCACTCCGGCGTTGGCCACGTAGGGCCCCAGACCGATGCGTTCGGTGACCGGCGCGGCGGCCGCCAGGGCGACGAGCGGAGAGGCCACCGCCCCCGGATGGTCGGGAACGAGCAGTGCGTCGAAGCCCGCCGCCTCGCAGCGCCGGGCGAGAGCGGTCCAGGAATTCGCGTCATTCGGTACAGCCTGTACAGAAATTGAGATCATGGCGGCCATCCTGGCAGCACGAGCCGCCACGCCCCCACACACCCGGACAGCGGTCAGCCAACGGCGAACACTCCGGCGGACGCCCCCGGCGGACACCGCGGTGAGCGCCACGCCGAACCGGACGCCGCGCGGCAGACGCCCGGCGACCACCACCATCACCCGCACCCCCACAGGGCACCGACCACGCACGGCAGTCGAGGACCGGCCGCGAGGCGGAACGCCGGATGCGCCACCCACGCGAGTGGAACCCCACGCCCGGCGGCATCCGGGCACACGCGGCGGTGCACACACACGGTGGCCGGCACCACCCCGCACGGTGCGGCCGGCCTCGGACCCCGCACCGCACCAGGAGACCTCGACCATGACACCCGCCACGCCCGGCACCTACACCATCGGCTTTCACGGCGCCTACCACCTGACCCTGCTGGGCGGCCATCCCAACGACAGGACCCAGGTGGTGCTCCTGCCGCCCCGCGACGCGGAGAAGGAGCAGCACTGGCAGGTGGAGGCACGGGACGACGGCGCCGTCACCCTCGAGAACGTCGCCTCCGGCACCTACCTCGGTCACGACGGCGACCCCGCCCACTTGGAGATCGTCCACGGCCACCCCCAGCCGCACCCGTGGCGGCTACGTCCGGCCCCGGGGCGGAAGGGAGCCTTCCACCTCGTCCTGCCCGGCGGGCCCGTCGACGGCACCGAACTGGCCGTCGACCTGCACCCGCTGCGCCTCTACCCACCCCTGCTCGGCCTCCTGCCGCTGCGGGAGGCCGACCTCGGCCAGACCTGGACCCTCACCCCCGTGTGACCACCCACCTGGAACTCGGGAGTGGGCGAAGGCCACGTCAACCGACTCAAGACGCTCAAACGCCGGACGCTCGGTCGCGCCGGCTTCGCCCTCCTCCGCAAGCGGGTCTCCTGGCTCCGTGATCGGGTCGGTGCCGGGGCCGGCCGGGACTTGCGATCGGGGCGTGACGGTCAAGTACGGGTGGCGGGGCGACTTCGACAACGCTTCCCTCGACGCGCTGCACGCCGACGGCTTCGGTCCCCCGGTTGCTCGGACCGACTGACGAGCACAACGTGAACGCCACAGCCTCGGTTGGGTCTGCGCCTGGGACGACGGCTCCCTGATCGGCTTCGTCAACGTTGCCTGGGACGGCGGAACTCGTGCTCTCATCCTGGACACCGTGGTCGCTCGGCACTGCCGGGCGAAAGGAGTCGGCTCCCGGCTCGTCGCGATCGCAGCCGACGAAGCCCGTGCCGCGAAGTGCGCGTGGCTCCACGTCGACTTCGAGGACCACCTGCGTCCGTTCCATCTCGATGCCTGCGGCTTCAAAGAGACGACAGCCGGGCTGATCGCCCCATAGCACGGCGACACCGGCCCTCGACCGGGTACGCACGACCAGGCGGTGCCGAGGCAGCCGCCGTCCGCGATCGCCGGCCGCTCCAGGCCGAGGGGCCCTTCCCCCGTGTGCTCTGGAGCCCCCCTGGTCGGGCCGGCGGGTGGTCATCCGCTGTTCGCGCTGCGGGTGCTGCTGCCCGACGAGATGCCGCGGGCCTGGGAGCGGTGGGAGGAGCGTGGGGCACCGGGGCTGGGGGCCGGCCGATGTGGATGACGACGATGGTGACGGTGGCGTCGGTGATCTCGTACAGGATTACAGGATCCGTTGACCTCCTCGTCTCGTGAACGGGCGAGGAGGTCGATCGGGATGTCCCGCCTCACCAGGGGGGACGGTGCGGCTCACGCCTCGCCACGTGCTTTCAGCACCATCTTGTTGAGCACCCACAGCCCGATTCCGATGCTCAGCAGCACGCCCGCCCTGATGTAGACGTCGGCGGGCCGGTCGGACAGCGGGCTGGCCAGGATCAGCGCGGTGATCGCGCCGAGCACCGGCAGGGCCGTCGGCGTGCGGAAGTGCCGGTGCTCGACGCGATCGCGGCGCAGGACGAGGACAGCGATGTTGACGACGGCGAAGACACACAGGAGCAGGAAGGCCGTGGTGTCGCCGAGACCCGCGATCTCCCCGGTGGAGACCAGACCGATGGCGAGGAGCGAGACGAAGACGATGCCGACGACCGGGGTGCGGCGCCCGGGGAGGACACGGCCCATGCCGCGGGGCAGGACGCGTTCGTTGGCCATGCCGTAGCAGAGGCGGGACGCCATCATGATGTTGATCAGGGCCGAGTTGGTGACGGCGAACAGGGCGATGAGCGCGAACAGCTTGGGCGGGAAGTCGATACCGCCGGCCTTGACGACCTCCAGCAGCGGGCCGCTCGAGTCCTCCAGCACGCGGTAGTCGACGAGCAGGGAGGAGACCAGGGCGACCAGGACGTAGATGGTGCCGGTGACGGCGACGCCGGTGAAGATGGCGCGCGGGAACGTACGCACCGGGTCCTTGGTCTCCTCGGCCATGTTGACGGAGTCCTCGAAGCCGACGAAGGCGAAGAAGCCGAGGGCCGTCGCCCCCAGCACGCTGGTGATCAGCGCGTAGCCGGTGCCCTCCGCCTGGAACTCGCCGAGCCGGGAGGGTTCACCGTCACCGGTCAGGACCGCCCAGGCGCCGATCGTGAGGATGACGAGCAGGCCGGTCAGCTCGACCAGGGTGAGGACCACATTGGTCTTCACGGACTCCGACACGCCCCGCAGGTTCAGGGCCGCCAGGGCGAGGACGAACAGGATCGCGACGAGGGTGGGCGGGAAGAAGTCCGTGAACTCGGCGAGGTAGTCGCCGCTGAAGGCACGGGCCGCCGCACTGGCCGAGGAAAGGCCCGAGCACATGACCATGAAGGCGACGATGAAGGTGAGGAACGGAACCTTGAACGCCTTCTGGGTGTAGAGCGCGGCGCCGGCCGCCTTCGGATACTTGCCGACGAGCTCGACGTACGAGGCCGCGGTCAGGAGGGCCACGACGAACCCGATGACGAACGGCAGCCACAGCGCCCCGCCGATCTTGCCGGCGACCTGACCGGTGGTGGCGTAGATGCCGGTACCGAGGATGTCGCCGATCACGAACAGGATCAGCAGTCGAGGACCGATGGCACGCCGCAGCGGGGTGTCCTCCCCTCGCCCCGGTGAAGCCGCGGCATCCCTTCCGGTTGTGGACACGGAGGCTCCCCCCTGAGGCGTTCTGCGGTGAACAACGTCTTGCCTGCCCGGTGGGCCGGTGAGTGATGCCTCGGCGTGCTGCAATCGGAGGCACGGGCAGGTCGATGGCTCCGGGTTCCGGTCCACATCCTGCGGTCGCGTACGCAGCGTGACTATCGAAGCATGGGTCGACCAGCGCGACGTCGCCGCCCGCTACGGCTGCCCCACCGGCACCCTGGCCGTCGAACTCGACAAGCGCGCCGACCGGACCCTCGACGCGGAGGCCGGCGCGGTGATCCGGCGGCTGTTGGACTGGGCCGGACGCCGGTTCCGCGAGCCGGGCCTCTCCGACCCGGACGTCATGACCCGCGAAGGAGCCCGCCTCCTGCGCTGGCTCGACTCCCTTCCGGTTTCGGATGGGCGCCCTCGCCCCGACGCACGGTGGTCGGCCGGACTCACCTGTCGACACGCTCCCGGACCGTTCTCGACCGTCCGTGGACCGGGAACCGGAAATGGTGACCGAGGCGGGATCCAGGCGGGCGCCCATGTGTACGACGTCCCGTGGGCTCTCCTGAGCGGCCCCGTCCGGACCGAGCGCTCGCCCACGCAAGGCACGGACGTCGTACACATGGGCGCCCGCATCCCGGTGACTGCTGTTCAGCGGCCACCGGGAGCCGTCCGAGGCGCGGCGGCCTGCCCATTCCGCGAGCCGGCGGTCGACGGCTGCGTCGACCCCGCCGGTCACCCACACCGCCGCGTCGTCGACCAGGATGTCGAGCCGTCCGACGTCGGCCGCCGCGGCCCTCGCCTGGTCCGCGGCCGTGACGTAGCCGATCGCCACCGCGGCCCCCTCCGCTGCCAGGGCCCGGGCGGTCGCGGCTCCGATGCCGCGACCGCCGGTCATCAGGGCAACCCTGCTCTTCAGACGGCTCCCGCCGTCTCTGCCGTGGCCGTTCCCTGCACGGCGCACGGATTCGGCGGGTGGGTGGTCGAGGTGTCCCCGCGTCAGGCGCGGAGGGCCGGTCGGCGTTCGCGGCGCAGCGAGTGGACGGCGATGGCCAGACCGGCCATGGTGAGGAGAGCGCCGACGAGGTAAAGGGACCGCAGGCCCGGTCCGTCGGCGATGATCCTCCCGCCCAGCCAGCCGGCGAAGGCGGCGGCGAGTTGGAATCCGGAGGCGTTGACCGCCACGGCGAGTGTGGGGGCGGAAGCGGCCGTGGCCATGACGCGCATCTGCATGCCCGGGATGATCGCGAATGCCGGCACGCCGAGGACGAGGGCCAGGACCGCCGCGAGCACCCGGATCTCGGACGGCCCAGAACAGTGCCAGGACCCCCGCAAGCGCGGCGAGCAGAGCGATCAGCGACGGCATCAGCGACTTGTCCGCCAGCCGTCCGCCGACGAGGTTTCCGACAACCGCGCCGGCGCCGTAGACCAGCAGCAGTACGGGGACCGCGCCGGCGGCGAAGCCGCTCACGTCGGTGAGCAGGGGGGTGATGTAGACGAAGACGGTGACAACGCCCAGGTTGCCCACGGCGGTCAGGGCGATCGCGAGCTGGACGTCGCGACCGGCGAGCACGCGCAGTTCTCCCAGGGCCGATCCCGACGCGGGCGCGGGCCGGGCGGGGACGGACAGCAGGACCAGTGCCAGGGCGGCGGCGCTGACCGCGGCGATGGTCAGGAAGGTCGCCCGCCAGCCGAGGTGCTGGCCGATGAAGGTGCCGGCCGGCGTGCCGAGGACCATGCCCAGGTTCATTCCCAGAGTCAGTTTGGCCACGGCGGAGGCTTGTCTGCCCTCCGGGGCCGTCGAGGCGGCGGTGGTGATCGCGACGGCGAAGAACGTGGCCACGACCAGACCGGCGACGATCCGCGCCGCCAACAGCACGGCGTAACCGGGCGCCGCCGCCGAGGCCAGGTTCGCGACCACGGACACGGCGACCAGGCCGGCGATGAGCGGTCTGCGGGCGAGCCGGGCCGTCGCGACGGTGACCACCGGGCCTCCGACGACCATGCCTAACGCGTAGGCGGTCGCCGGCAGACCGGCCGCGGGGATCGACACGGAGAGGTCGGCGGCCACGTCCGGCAGGATGCCGGCGATCACGAACTCGCCGGTTGTGAAGCCGAAGACCACCAGCAGGAGGGAGAAGACGGAAAGCGGCACGACACCGCCCCACATACTTCTAATTCTAATAATAGGGACTAGAACTATAATGGTTCGAAGTACACCCGCTAGACTGAGGGCATGGCCAGGCAATCCGATCCGACGGCGGACGGCCGGATCGACCGTGACGTGTGCAAACTGATCCACCGGTTCACACAGAAGCTCGATGCCCATGTGCGTTCCGTGGCCGAGGAGTTGGGCATCACCGCGACGCAGGTCGTCGCGCTCCGGGAACTGTCCGAGCCGATCACCGCACGCGAACTGGCCGACAGGATGGTCTGCGAGCCCTCCAACGCGACGTTCGTCCTCGACCGGCTCGAACAGCAGGGCCTCATCGAGCGCCGGCCCCATCCGACCGACCGGCGCGCCAAACAGATCGTGCTCACCCCGGACGGCGAGCGCTACCGGACCGACGTGCTCACCCGGTTGAACACCCACTCCCCGCTGGCCCCGCTCACCGCGGCCCAACAGGAGAACCTGCGCGACCTGCTGCAGACGCTCGTCGCGCAGCACCGGTAACGCCCGCGGCCCCTTCTCCCGCCTTCCCGTCCGCCCGTCCGGCGGCGGGCGAGTGCGGGCACAGCAGACTGGAGCCCACACTCGCCAGGCGCCGGTCGATCCACCCGTCGACGTCGGCCTGGACGGCACACGGCACCTTCTCCCACGTGCCGTCCGCCGATCAGCGGCGACGACGGTCACGCACGGTCTTCCACTTCCCGAATCGGGTCGGCGGGCCCCGGTAATGATCCCGGTCCGCTGCCGGAAGAGAATGCCGTGGATCATCTGGCGACGGCTCTCCCGGTGCCCCCGCGCCCCACGCTCTTCACCCGTGCTCTGACCGGGAAGGTTCGCCGGGCCGGACAGAGGAAGTGCGTCCGGCGTGGCACCAGAGGGCGTGGCGGCAGAGCCGGTCAGGCTCCGCACCCAGCTCACCGACGCCGTCTGCCACACCTACACCGCCGCCGGCGTCCGTCTGATCCCCATCGACGGGACCCAACACATCGGCCCCCGCACCACCACCGGAGCCGAAGTCGCCGCCTCACGCCGACGACAGGAATGCCTCGACGACCCTCCGCCGCCGGTTCAGGTCCCGGTCCGGCATCGCCGTCGGGGTGCCGCCGCGCACCCGCCTCCGAGCGCGGCTGGCGAGCTGCCGGGCCGCCGCCGGGGTGCGGTCCACGATCGGCGCGATCTCGTCGAAGGGCACCCCGAACATGTCGTGCAGCACGAACGCGAGCCGCTCCGCCGGGTCCAGGGCCTCCGGCACCACGAGTAGCGCAAGGCCACCGAGTCCGCCATGAGCGCCTGCTGCTCGGGGGCATCGCTCTCTTCCTCTTCCGAGGTGGAGAGCAACGAGAGGAGGACCGAATCGAAGGAGTCCTCACGGCGGGTACGGCGCTGCCGCAGCATGTCCAGGCACACGCGGCCCACCACCGTGGTCAGCCAGCCCCGCAGGTTCTCGATGCCTCCGTCGTACGACCGGCTCAGACGCGACCAGGACTCCTGCACGGCGTCGTCCGCCTCGGCCTGCGAACCGAGCATGCGGTAGGCGACCGCCCGCAGGTGACCGCGGCTCTCCTCGAACTGTTCCGCCGGCCACAGCCGCTCGTCCATGACTCTCCTCCCGGTGGCCTGTCGCATCACCCTGACGCACCGGCCCCGCCCGATGTGACGGAACACCGCGGCCGGCCCACGTCGAGGTCCTCGCAGGACCCCGACCGACCGCGGTCCTCCGCGGACGTCGCCCACCGCCGGCGCCTCGTGGAGTACGCCGCCGTCTTGGGCGTCGGCCTGGAGATCGCCCAACATTCCGCGGAACATCGGGATGACACATCGGGAGAGAATGACCTCTCAGTCGTCCCGCGCTCTCTTGCTACCGCGTTTCCGTCTCCTGGAGTTGGTACAGCTCGGGCAGGGAGACCTTGATCGGCTCCTGTGTGGTCCGTGCGATCACGGCGACCACGGGCTCGTTCGGGTCGGGATTCTCCTCCCGATGCGGGACGAACGGGGGGACGAACAGGAAGTCGCCAGGGCCGGCGGTGATCCGTACCTCCTGTGTGCCGTCGTGGTAGATGTACACGGGGTGACCGCTGACCACGTAAATTCCCGCCTCCGAATCGCCGTGGTGGTGGTTGTCCGTCGCGCTCAGCGGCGGATTCTCCACCAGGCCCATCCAGAGCTTCTTCGAGCCGACTGTGCCGCCGCTGACGGCTGCGTAGCCGTCCAACTCACCGGCCCGGACGTGGTGGACACGGTTGACCGGCAGCGTCTTGACGTCGGTGCTCGGCGCGGACCCGCTGCCTCCGTGGGTGTTCATCGCGTGGCCTCCTGATGATTCTCCAGGTCCTTTCGGCTGGGCATCAGACTGCGACCGCCGCAGCTGAAACGGCAAACAAAGTTGCCGAGGCGGCAACGCACGTACGGGGCAATGATGTCCGCCCGGGCAGCGGTCCCCGATCAGGGATCGGGCACGTTCCGTCATGCGTCACGCCGGCACTCGGGGCGATGATCTCCGGTGACCCGTCGGAGAAGTCGTAGGAGCGGTGGCCGTTCGGGGAGAGTCGGGAGACGAGCACTCCCTGCTCCTGGTGGTAACGCGACAGCCTGCGAGACGTGTTGGTGCGCTCCGACAGCGCTCCGATACACGCGTGCGAACTCCTCTCTCCCTTCTGGGTCTTCTTCCGGGAGAGACGGGAGACCGGCGACGACCGCGCCGAGCCCTTCCGGCGGCCGGCAGCGCGTCGCCGCTGCCGGCCGCTGCCCAGACCGCCACACTTCAGAGGACGAAGCGCACCTCGGGATAGGACGGGGAGGGGCCGTCCAGCAGGTGCCGCGGCCGTCCCCGCAGGTGCTGGTCGAAGAAGGCCGTGATGTAGGAGCGCTGGGCGGCAGTGCTGCGCTCGGGGTTCACGGTGCCGATGTACTGCTCACGGGTCTGCGCCGGGATGTCCAGGTGTTCGTCCAGGACGGGCAGGACGGTCTGCACATCGGTGTAGCTGTAGTGGCCGCCCCGCTCCAGGCTCAGGTCGCGTTTCCAGCCGGTCGAGCGCTCCCAGAACGACTGCCAGGACGGCTTGTTCAGGTGGGTCTGATTCGCCTTGCCCATGAGCATGAACGGGCGGTCCAGCCCTTCCAGAGCCACCGGGAGGAATTCGGTGCCGGTGTACTGGAGTGTGCCGTCCATGTTGATGCCCGCATCGATACGGTCGTCGGTGCGCATGGCTTCGGCCGTGGTCATGCCTCCGGCCGAGTGGCCGTACATTCCGACCCGGTTCAGGTCGAGCGCTTTGCCCAGTCCGCGGGGAAGGCGACGCCCTTCGGCGTCGGGGTTTCCGCCGGCTCGCAGTACGGCCAGTTGGTCGAGAACGAAGTGGGTGTCGTGCACCCGGGCCTCGATCGCCTTCTTGCGTGTCTCGGTATCGGCCATCGGCTCTTTCTGAAGCTCGACGCGCCCGTCGGGGAACTCCACCACACTGCTTTCATGGGTGTGGTCGACGGTGACGACCACATAGCCACGGCTCGCCAGTTCCACGGCCGTCGAGGTGCCCAACGCGCGAGGAACCCCCAGACCCGGCGAGTACAGCACGACCGGCCGTCCACCGCGGTGGTCCGCCGGGGCCATGGCCGCGGCGTCCGTCCGCGCCGCGGCCCAGTCCACCTCGCCGGGACGGGCCAGCCCGAACGAGCCCGACTCGTCCGCGAAGCGCGCGACGCCGGGCCGCATGTACGGCTGGCGGGGGTACCCGCTCGTCGCACGCGCCGGATACCACACGCTGACCATCAACTCCCGGTCCGTGTCGGCGACCCAGGGGTCGGGCCGGTCACGGTCGACGAGATGGAGCTCGGTGCTCCCGACCGGCTGTCGCCCCGTCGGCCCGGGCAGCTCGAAGCGCACCGCCTCATGGGCCACAGCGGATAAGGGGTCGGACGAGGGCACGGCGGAGGCGGCCGTACCCGTTCCGAGGTTCAGGGAGAGGACAAGAGCCACTGCGGTGACGATGCCTG
This sequence comes from Streptomyces macrosporus, assembly GCF_039533145.1. Classification (NCBI taxonomy): domain Bacteria; kingdom Bacillati; phylum Actinomycetota; class Actinomycetes; order Kitasatosporales; family Streptomycetaceae; genus Streptomyces; species Streptomyces macrosporus. The sequence goes on along the minus strand of NZ_BAAASZ010000011.1, from coordinate 50,372 downwards.
CACGGATTCGCATGCGACCAATCTGGCCTCGAAAGCGGCACCGACACATCCGTCGGCAGGGTGAGCCGACCCTTGCGATTCCACCCGGCCTTTCCGCCGACCTCTCAGGGCTGTCTCGGGGTTGATCATTGTCGAGGAGTGTGCCGGCCCCGATGGGCGGCGTCGGCCGGACCGACCGGTTCTCGGCGAACGTGCAGGTCATCGTCGACGCGCGGGCCTGGCGCACCTCCGGATCGGCCGAGCACTGCCAGAACGTGACCGTGCTGGGCGACGGCGCGCACCCCGACACCGGACTGACCGTCCCGCACCGCAAACGCCCCGGACGAGTTCTGCCGGCGGAGGCCGAGAGGACGTAGCCGCTCTCGGGCCACTGCAACGATCAGCCGGGATGCGGGAGAGGTGACTGCCGTGCCGTCGTTGTCGTCACGTTCCGAGGGGAGGTCGGAGTCACTCCCCGCGGGCCCGCGCAGCCCATGTCCCGGCTCGCGCGGCGGCCGCCGCCTCCAGCAGGGACCAGCCGTCGACCTCCACCGCCCGCCGCTCCCCCGGCTGCCACCCGCGGGCCGACGCCGCGTCGAGCAGGGCTCGGACGGCGCCCGGTTCGTGCAGGTTCAGGGAGCCACCCCGGACGTACCCCACGTCCCCGGAGCCCATGGGGAACCCGCCCGGGACGTACCGGCCCGGGCCCTCGGCGAAGACCATGCGCAGCGGGCCGCCGGTGCCGGCCGGCTGCGGGTACAGCGTGAGGGTCTCGCGGCAGTCCGCGGACCGGCCGTCGGTCGGCACGCAGTGGCTGTGTCGGAGCGTCCACAGGTACGCGCGCCCGTCGGCGACCAGCCAGCGGGGCTTCCTCGGGTGGCGGGGCACGGAGTCGAGAGTACGCGACCTGACCCACAAGACACCCTGGTCTTCCGAGTCGGCAATTCCGTTCACATGTGCGGGTCCGGCGCCGGACGAACAGGCCCCCGCCGTGGCGGCCAGGACGTCATCTCCACCGGCTCGTCCCGGCCGAGCCGGGTCGAGCGGTGGTTCGCCGAGCCGACGAGCAAGCGGATCATTCCGAAACGATCAGTGGGAACACAGCGTCGCACTGCTCACGCACGTAGTCGTCGTGGGTGGCGATGACGACCGCACATCCCGAGTCGCTCAGCTCGCGGAGGATCTTCACGACGGTGACGGTGTTGTCGTGGTCGAGGGCTCCGGTTGGTTCGTCGGCGAGTACCAGCAACGGCTGTTTGACCATGAGCCGGGCGAGCGCGACACGCTGCTGCTCGCCACCGCTGAGCCGGGAGACCTTCTCCTTCTCGCGGCCTGCGAGGCCCACGCGCTCCAGCGCCTCGGAGACGGCGGTCCTCATGGTCCGGCGCGACCCGCGCCGCGGCTTCGCGACGACTTCCAGGTTGGCGGCGACGGTGGCGTTGTCGATCAGGGCGTAGTGCTGGAAGAGGTAGCCGAGGACATCGCGGCGGAACAGTCGGGCCTGCCGCGGCCCCAACCGGGTGATGTCCCTGCCCTGGTGGCGAATGGCCCCGGAGGTGGGGGCGTCCAGCAGTCCGAGGCAGTTGAGCAGCGTCGACTTGCCCGAGCCGCTGGGGCCGGTCAGGGCGAGCATCCGGCCACTGTGGACAGTGAGGTCGATGCCCGACCACAGGGTGCGCCGTCCGAAGGACTTGGACAGATTCTCGATGTCGATCACTGCGGTGCTCCTGGTGCCTGCGGGGAAGGTGACGGGGCGTGCCGGTCGGGGTCTTCAGGCCTCACTGCTGCCCGCTGTGACGATGCGGCGGTGGAAGAGAGCGAGCACCAGGAGGACGACGCCGAGCGTGGCGGCGGCGAGACCGGACGCGGCCGCCATGTCCAGCCGGGTGATCTCCGCGGGAGGCAGGGGGGCGGGGATGCCCTGTGCCGCGTACCGGGCAAGGTCCCGGTTCTCCCACCAGGTCCGCACCGGAAGCCAGGCGAGGATGAGCACGGCGACGGCTGCCTCCGTCGCCAGGAGGACCCGATGAGTGGCCGCGAACGACCAGCCGCCGAGGTGCCGGACGAAGATGGTCTGCGCGTTCTTGCGGGCGTGGACGATGCACACGCCGATGGCGGTGACGAGCAGTACGGCCAGTCCCGCCGCGAGTTCCAGGAGTTGGAGACGGAATGCGTAGGCGGCTTCGCGCATGGCGGCCGCGGCCTTCTGCTGCACCGGGAGGAGCGCGGCGATGTACGTCCGCATCCGGCCGTCCCTCCGCAGGAGGTCGTGGACGTCCCGCGGATCAGGGAAGATCACCTGATTGCGGGTGGCGAAAGCGTAGTAGTTGGTGTCGGTGAGGTGGTCGGACCCGTTGGGGACGACGAGGAGGACCGGGTCGCGCACGAACGAGCGGTCCGTATGGGTGCCGTCGCGGTTGGTTTCCTCTCCGGGTGTATAGGCGAATATCCGCTGGCCGTTCTTCATGGGCCGGGTTTCGATGTCGCTCTGCGTGATGCGTTCGGGGTTCCCGGGGCTCAGGATTCCGGGCACCCCCTGCCGCAGGATCGGCAGATGGGGTGCGAGGTGCTCGGGGACGAGGAGACGTGCCGGGCCGTCGCCGACGCTCTCCCTCTGCCGGTTCCCTGGCAGATGGCGCTGCCCGTCGGGGTCGAGGACGGGCTGTTCGGCGAGAAAGGCCTCGTTCACGACGAGCAGCTCTCCCGGAAGCTCCTTGCCGAAGAGTTCACGCAGCCAGAGCCGCCCCGCGACGATGATCTTCCCTTCTGTGTCCGCCTGATGCAGTCGGCGCCCCACCGCCCGTTCCATCTCCGGGATCTCGTCGATCCCCACACTGCCGGTGATCCGGATTCCGGTCGCGTCCCCCACCCGGGCGTAGGTCTCCCAGGCCTGCCGCCGCTCCAGAAGATCCTGGCCTGCCGCGACGACCGAGGCGAGGAGCCCGACGATGAGCAGCAGCGCCGGAATCCGCACCGCGTAGGCGGTCAGGACGGCGGCCCGAGCGGGGACTTCCCCCTTGAGCGCCGCCGGCAGAGCGGTCCGGAAGGTGAACCCGAGCACGGCGGCGTGCGCCGCCAGGGCGGTCAGGCCCAGCGCCACGGCCACAGCGGCGGCGACGGCCGCGTAAAGCCCCAGGTGTGCCCAGCCGTTGAAGATGCCGAGCGACGTCAGCACCACCGCGGTGAGCACGCCTGCCGCTGTCGGCCAGAAGCGGCGCAGTTGCCGTAGGTCCCGGAGGAACGCCTCGGTCAAGGACGCGCCCTGGAGCCTGAGCACTCCGTACGCTTTCGCGTTCAGGAGCACACTCGCGCCGGTGAGCGTCACCAGGGCCAGGGCCGTGATCAGGAAGGCATCGAGCAGGGAGCTGTCCGCGTAGGCGGTTCGCAGCTCGGAGAAGGACAGGGGGTGGCCGACAGTGGTCTTCAGCCCCAGGGAGGCGAACTCCGCGACGACGTCCCGGTCCGCCGGACGGGGACCGAAGAGGTAATAGATTCCCCGTGGGTCGCGGTTGCCGAGCTCGGCCAGCGGGTGGACCTCGGTGACGGTCCGTCGGCCGAAGTTCGGGTAACCGTCCTCCAGCCAGGAAGCCGCGGCGGATCGTGGGTCGCCCACTGCGAGATACAGATGGCGGCGTTCCTCCGAGTCCTCCAGATCGGGCAGTTCGCGCCCGATCACGGCACCCCGTTCGGCCGCGAACTCCGTGAGCGCCCGCACCACCTCTTCCCCGCTCGCGGACCCGTCCGACTCGTTGACGAACAGCACCGCCCGGTTCCCCAGGACCATTCTCTCGTCGAGGCCCGAGACGACGAGGAACGCCAGCATCGCCGCGAAGGCCAGGGCAGCGGCATGGACGAACTTGACACCTCTGTGCAACATCGCCTGTCTGTTCCTCGTCGGAGCGCTCGGCGTTCGGCAGAGCGGGGGCGCTGCGGGGACGGAGCTCCGTGCGTCTGTGGGGAGCGGCTGCTCAGGCCGCTCCCCACAGGCGTTCGGCAATCAGCGAGGTCGCCGGTCCGCGACCGGCGCACGAGTCAGCAGATGCGGTAGTACACCTTGTTACCGCTGACCGCCGCGTGGGTGGCGCTGTTCGACCAGCGGCCGGCCGCCGTGTCGGGGCTGCGGTCCGTGAAGTAGCCCACCGAGGTCGAGCCGTGGCACTTGCTGCCGTGGTAATAGTTCGACCACACGGTGCCGGGGGTGATCCCGTGGTCCCACGTCCCGCCCTCGGGCGGATAAGTGATGGTGGCGAGAGCAGGCGTGGCGGTGGCGACGACGAGGGCGCCGACGACGACCCCTAATCTCGCGATCATCTTCCTCACTGTTGTGCCCCTCCCTACGTTCCGATCCCTTCCGAGCGCCCTCCACCATAGGAAGAGCGAGAGACCGCCCGACAGCGCGTTTCAGGGCAGCCGCTGGACCACGAGAGCGTTTCGTCCCTCATGCTTCGCCGCTGTTTCCGCGTTCGGGGCGGCACACCGCACACGAAGCGTAAGAGGGAAGTGGAACAGGCGGGGTCGGGTGGGGCACGGCACCGTCTGTCACCGGGTTCCCGCAGATGACCGGCGAGGCCGCAGCCCTCTTTCGGTTCGGGCCTCCACCGGAAGCGGTGGATTCCGCCACCCGGCGCGGCAGCCCGGAAGAACACAAAGAGTGCTGCCGCGCGACCGTGTTCAAGCCTGGCAAAAAGTTGTCAGTGACATGTCGACAGCGAGAGGTGCGGGACAGCGCCTGACAGCCGTCTCGTCGGGCCAGTGCCGCGTCAGACGATCCTTTGCCTGTTGAGACAGGCCGGCGGGCGTCCGCTGCCGAACACGACGTCCGATACCTGCCGGCGTGAGACGCGCGGAGCCGGGAGTCTGGGTCCGTGACCGTGCCATCGACCGCGGCGTTCCGCATCCATGCACTTCCCGCCGAGACACTGGACAGCGTACGGGCGAGTGGAGTCGACGTCTTGGGCCATCGCGCCGAGCGCATCACCGCCGAGGGAGGCGAGCCCCTCCGGTGCTGCCTGCGCGACGCCAGGCCCGGCGACAAGCTGCTCCTCTTCGGTTACCAGCCGCCGCTGCCGGCCGGCCCTTACCGTGAGGTCGGGGCCGTGCTCGCTCATGCCGAACCCTGCGCGGGCCCCGCCGACATCGCCGGCTATCCGCCGGACTGGCGGGGACGGCCGCAGGTGCTGCGGGCGTACGACGCTCGCGGCCGGATCCACGACGCAACCACGGTGCACGACGGCCAGGACCCGGAGAAGGTGATCGCCGAACTGCTCGCCGAGCCGGACGTGGTGCAGCTCCACAGCCGCAACATCGCCTGGGGCTGCTACATGTTCGCCATCACCCGCCCTGACTGAGGTTCGGGAGGGCATCCGGCAGCGCCTGCCGCACCGTCGCGGTTTCCCGCTTCCACCATGGCCGAGATGACCGTTCCGCCCCGGGGACATGTCCATCCCGGGGACATGGCCGAGCGGGTACGCGTGCGGGAGATCGACGGCGACGAGGGCGGGCGGCTGCCGCGGACCGTCCGCAGGGGCGGCGGGGCGGTGGTGCCCTGGCGGCGGTCGCGCACCGGAACCAGGGTGCCGTCCGCGCTCCCCGGTCGGTCGGCGGCGCCGGCCGGCCGGTGCGGATCGACTCCGCATGGAGCGCCGCTTCGATCGGCTGAAGAGCTTCCGCGGCATCGTCACCCGCTACGGCGAGACCGCCCCCTCCTGTGAAGCGGCGGTCTGCCCGCGGTCTGCCCGGCCTCGCTCCTGCTCCGGGCAGGATCACGTCGAAGACGGATCCTCGCTTTGCGAGAGGTCCTTGAGGAACACGATGCCGTCGTATCCGGCCAGGTGGGCCGGGTCGAGCGGGGAGTAGCCGAACCAGGGGGACACGCGGGGCGCGGGCCGCGTGTCGCCGAGGGCGGTGGCCAGCCGGGGGGCGTCGACGACGCAGCGGTCCTCCGGGAGCGCGTACAGGAGTCCTTCGACGGTGTCCGGCGGCGGGGTGTCCACTCCCTGGTGCCGGATCGTGCCGAGGGCCGTGGCCACGAAGGCGTACTCCTCGCCGAGCCGGGCGCTCACGAGCGCGCCGGCGCTCCACCACTCCAGCGGCATCCCGCCCATCCGCATCGTGCTCTTGTCCCGCTGGAGATGGCCGTTGTGGGCGTGGACGAGTGCCGGGCCCCGTTCGGCGACGGCGAGGAGGTTGTGGGCCATCATCCGGTCCCGCAGGCCCACCAGCCGCGTCATGCGGGCCGGTGAGGTGTCGGCCATCCAGTAGTGGTAGCGCAGCAGTCCGGTCGCGGTGCGCCCGTACAGGCGCGCCCGGTCCCAGTCGTCCCGCGAGGTCGCCGTGATCAGGTGCGGCGTCTGCGTGTCGAACAGCGCCACCAGATCGTCGGCGAGCAGCCGCAACTCCCCGGCCTCGGCCGACTGCCCCACGGACTGGGACGGGTCCGTCATCGCGGCGGGATTGGTCCACCGGTCGTCGGTGCCGAGCAGGCGGTCGAGTGTTTCCGCGGTGCAGGGCAGCAGGTCCGCGTCCACATGGGCCGAGAGGTAGCCGTGGAGTGCGGTGAGAGCCTGCCGGGGGCTCGCGGCACCGGTGATCTCCAGCGGGCCGTCGAAACCGGCGAAGCGGAGCCGCTCGGACGCGGGCCGGCCGTCGTTGTAGGCGCGCATCCAGCGCACGAGCTCGCGGTTGGCCGCGGAGGCGCCCCAGCCGTGGCTGAATCCGTGTTCCATGACCTCGTCGAGAGTGCCCGTGCCCGAGGTGACGTAGTCGTCCACGCGCAGGCCCATCACGCAGTCGCTCTCGATCGCGATCGTCCGGTAGCCCTCCTGCTCGACGAGCTGCCGGAAGAGTTCGTTGCGCAGGTCGAGCAGGGTGTCCTCGCCGTGGGTGGGCTCGCCCAGGGCGAGCAGCCGAGGCCGGGCCGGGAGCAGCCCCAGGACGGCGGCGGCCTCGACGGGATGGACGGTGTCCTTGATGTCGGTGGTCATGGCTTCAACGGTATCGTTGAACCTTCGGTGGAAACTTTTCCGCGATATCGTCGGCCTCATGGGGCAAAACCTTCAAAACAGTGAGCGACTCAGGCCGATTGACCTGGCGCGCGGGCACGGTCTGTCCACCCAGGCGATCAGGAACTACGAGGAGGCCGGCATCCTTCCGGCCGCCGGTCGCACCCCCCACGGCTACCGCACCTACACCTCGCTGCACGCGGGAGCCCTGCGCGCGTTCCTCGCCCTGGTGCCCGGCCACGGCCACCGGACGGCGACGTCGATCATGCGGGCCGTGAACCAGGGCGCGACCGAGGAGGCGTTCCGTCTCATCGACGAGAGCCACGCCCAACTCCTCGACGACCGCCGGACCCTCCAGGCCGTGGAGAGCGCCCTCCGCGACCTGGAGCCCGCCACGGCGCCCGGGCCCGGTGGGGGATCCGAGCCGGCCGCGGTGTCCGGGCCCGGCGGCACGTTCATCGGGCCGCTGGCGGCACAGCTCGGCATCCGGCCCGCGACGCTGCGCAAATGGGAGCGCGCCGGGCTGGTGCGCCCGCGCCGCGACTCGCGGACCGGGTACCGCGTCTACGACGAGGCCGACGTACGGGACGCCCGGCTGGCCCACCAGCTCAGGCGGGGCGGCTACCTGCTGGAGCAGATCGCCCCGCTGATCGCCCAGGTGCGGGCGGCCGGCGGGCTGGAGCCACTGGAGACCGCACTGCGCGACTGGCGCGGCCGGCTGTCCGCCCGCGGGCGGGCGATGCTGACCGGGGCCGCCGAGCTGGAGGCGTACCTCCGCGAGCGCGGATGAGGACTTCGGTCGCCGGCCGAGCACGTCGACGTGATGCCGCACGAACGGCGAGAGACGGGTCACGTCCTCGTCGCGGACGTCGAAACCGTCCGCGCGCGGGCGTTCCCCGCCGTTCCCCGGTCTGCCGTCACCCCGTCCTGTCGCGCAGGTGGTGGACCCCCGGGGTGTGCCCGAAGGTGCGGCGGAAAACGTCGATGAACGCGCTGGCGGACGACCAGCCGCACAGATGTGCCACGGTGGTCACCGGGGTGTTCTCCGCCAGCAGCACCAGGGCATGGTGCAGGCGCAGTTGGGTGCGCCACTGCGGGAAGGTCATGCCGAGGTCGTTGCGGAACAGGCGGGACAGGGTGCGGTCGCTGGCTCCGACCTCCCGGCCCAGCTCGGCGAGGGTACGGCTGTCGGCCGGGTCGGCACGCAGAATGTCGCACAGTGCCCTCAGTTGGGGTGCGGTCGGTGCGGGCAGGTGCAGCGGCTGCCGGTGTGAGACCCGCAACTGGTCGAGCAACACCGCCCGGAGCCGTCCCCGTTCGGGGCTGTCGTCGTCCGGAGTGCGTGTGTAGGCGACGATCAGCTCGCGCAGCAGCGGACTCACGGTCAGCACGGTCGGCTCGTCCAGCCCGAGCGGATTCTCGGTGGGGGGAAGCCCCACCAGGTGCAGTTCCAATTCGCCGTGGGCCTGGTGGGCGTGCACCGTGCCGGCCGGGACCCAGATCGCCCGTGTACCCGGTGCGACCCACGAGCCCGCGCTGGTCGTGACGGCGAGCACTCCGCGGCCGGCGTAGACGATCTGGTGATCCTCGTGCCGGTGGGCGTCTATCTCGGCGCCGGGCGCCAGCCACTGGGTCCGTGTCGGGGCCACCGGCTCGTGGCGGATCTGCGTCATCGGTTGGCAGTTTATCGAAAGCGCGACACGGCACCGGGCGATGAGCATGGCATCGTGCGAAGGAACGCATCGATCACCCTGCTGGCCGTCGGACACGCCTGCGTCGACATCTACCAAGGAGCCGTGGCCTCGCTCGTCCCCTTCTTCGTCGCCGAGCGTGCCTACGGCTACGCCGCGGTATCGGGCATCGTGCTCGCCGCCTCCCTGCTGTCCTCGGTGGCGCAGCCGGTGTTCGGTGCGCTCACCGACCGCCGGGCCATGCCCTGGCTGCTCCCCGTGAGCACGCTCCTCGGCGGGCTCGGCATCGCCCTGAGCGGAGTCAGCGGATCGTACGCCCTGACCCTGGCGTTCGTGGCGGTCTCCGGGGTCGGTGTCGCCGCCTACCATCCCGAGTCCGCCCGAGTCGCCCGGCTCGCGAGCCGAGGCAGCCACAGCGCAATGGGCTGGTTCTCGCTGGGCGGCAACCTCGGCTTCGCCGTCGCCCCTCTCATGGTCGCCGCCGTCGTCGCCGCCGGGGGCCTGCGACTGACCCCGCTGCTGGTGGTGCCCGCGCTCGTCGGCAGCGTGCTGTGCCTGCCCGTACTGCGCGCACTGGAACGGAAGCGGTCCGCCGACCCCGGTCCGGCGCCCGTGGCCGGACGTGACGACACGGTTTCCTTCGTGAAGCTGTCGTTCGCCGTGGTCTGCCGGTCGGTCGTCTTCGTCGGCCTGAGCACGTTCATCTCCCTCTACGCCAAGCAGCGCATGGGCGGCGGCGCGGCGGCGGGCACCGCGGCGCTGTTCGTCCTGTACCTCGGCGGCGCCGTGGGTTCCGTGCTGGGCGGCGGCCTGGCCGGCCGCTGGGGCCGGGTCACCGTCTCGCGCTGGTCGTACCTGGTCACGGTCGGAGCCGTCGCGGGGGTCGTGTTCGTACCCGGTCCCGCCCTGTACCTGTTCGTCGCGCTGACCTCGGCCGGTCTGTACGTCCCGTTCTCGCTGCAACTCACCCTCGGCCAGGACTACCTGCCGACGCGGGTCGGCACCGCCGGCGGGATCACCCTCGGCCTGACCGTCAGCATCGGTGGCCTCGTCAGTCCTCTCATCGGCAGTCTCGCCGACGCCATGTCCCTGCGCACGGCCCTGGCACCGCTGATTCTGATGCCCGCCGTGAGTTGGCTGTTGTTCCGCACCCTGCCCGAACCCACCGTGCCGCCGTCCGCAACGGCGGCACGGCAGAAGGGAGACGACTCCGATGGCGCACTCTCCCCCGCCCCTCCCGACCACCGCTGACCGGCCCGGCCTTCCACGGCGGCCGGCCGGGCCGGCCGGCTCGTCGCAGGCCACGTGGCAGGACGCCTGCCCCCTGCGGGAGTGGGGCTGCGCGGCAGCGCTGCGCCGACCGTCGTGGCGGTTGCTGTCCGGCCACACGACGTCCGACGGCGAGGTGGAGTACTGCCGGTGCACCTGCGGCGCGTTGGTGGTCCTCTGCGGAGGCGACCTGGCCGCCTTCACCGGTTCTCCCGTCGGCTGAGGGGCCGCCCTGGAGGCGCAGGCGCCCCCCTGCCGGCGCCGCGGGTCCGGCGTGGCGAAGACCGCAGCCGAGGACGTATCGGACCGGCGGCGAAGCCAGAGCCGACAGGCCACCCCGCCAAGCCCCGACTCCCCTGCGCTCTCGAAGAGTTGTCGGCATGGCTGCGACACCTCTCGGTCGAACCACGACACCACGGGTCAGAGCCGTGGTCGACGACGGCACGGCGACATCACCGCAGGTCGCGGAGAGGCCGTGGCCCCGCATTCCGTCTGCGACACCCCGGCGGCTCGCCGCACCGGGTCGGGTCGGGGGTGTGGTCTGGTGGGCCGCCGCTAGCGGAGGGGACGGAAGAAGGCCCGGACGTCCGCCACCAGAAGATCGGGCGCCTCCAACGCGGCGAAGTGCCCACCCCGACCGAACTCCGACCACCGCACCACCCGATGCTCACGCTCCACCACCCGCCGGATCGCCGGATCACCGGGAAACACCGCGACACCGGTCGGCACCCCGGACGGCGGCCCCACCCCCCGCTCGGCCACCCGCTCCTCGTAGTACAGATGCGCGGACGACGCCCCGGTCCCCGTCACCCAGTAGAGCGTGACGTTGGTCAACAACAGATCACGGTCCACCGCCTCCTCCGGAAGCCCCCGCCCCGGATCGGTCCACTCCCGAAACTTCTCCACGATCCACGCCAACTGACCCACCGGCGAGTCGGTCAGGGCATACCCCGGCGTCTGCGGCCGGGTGCTCTGCAACTCCGCATAGCCCGTCCCCTCCCGCCGCAGCCGCTCGGCCGCGGCCAACCGGGCCCGCTCGGCCGCGGTGAGCCGGTCCACATCGGTCGGCCCGAGCCGGGGAAAGGCCAGCCCGCCGTGGAGATGGACACCGACCACCCGCCCGGGCGCCACCCGGCCCACCTCCGGCGAGACCACCGACCCGGCGTCCCCGCCCGCCGCCCCGTACCGCCGATACCCCAGGCGCGCCATCAACCCCGCCCACGCCCGCGCGATCCGCCCGTAGTGCCAGCCCGGCCCGGCCAGCGGAGCGGAGAACCCGAACCCGGGCAGCGAGGGCGCCACCACGTGGAAGGCGTCGGACGGATCGGCCCCGTGGGCCCGCGGATCGGTCAGCGGACCGACGACCTCCACGAACTCCACCACCGACCCCGGCCAACCGTGGGTGAGGAGAAGCGGCAGGGCATCGGGCTCCGGCGACCGCACGTGCAGGAAGTGGACACGCTGCCCGTCGAGGTCGGTGACGCCCTGCGCGAACGCGTTGAGCCGGGCCTCCCAGGCCCGCCAGTCGTAACCGTCGCGCCAGTACCGCACCAACTCCCGCAGATAGTCGACCGGCACCCCCCGACCCCACCCCACCGCGGGAGTCGTCCACGGCCACCGGGTGCGCTCCAACCGAGCCCGCAGATCCTCCAGCACCGCCTCCGGCACCACGATCCGAAAATCCTCGACACACGCCACCCACCACACCTCCTCTCAGAGGGCCTTCCGCTCGGCAACGGCGGGAGTCGACTCCGCTTCGGCCCACACCCCGTTCGCCTCGGGCGACACCGCGGAGCCTTCGGACCGCCGTTCCGATCGGTTCCCTTTCGGCGATCGGAGAGCCCGAACACGCTCTTGCCCTTCTCGTCCTTGTTCGCCGCTGTTCCTACACTGATGTCGCGTCACAGCGGAACAAAACATCCGTCACCCCCTCGTCCCCACGCCGGGAACTCCGGAGGGACCGTGCCCGCGCGCCCCGTCCCCGGCACGCGGCTCAGGTTCCGACGACTCGGAGGGAGACCCACAGGGCGAGGGTCGACGCCAGGATCGCGGCGGGAACGGTGATCAGGCCGAGGAGGGTGAACTCCTTCACCTCGACCTCGTGGCCGTGGTGGTGGGCGATACGGCGCCACAGAAGGGTGGCCAGGGACCCGGCGTAGGCGAGGTTGGGGCCGATGTTCACCCCGAGCAGGACGGCCAGGACCGCGCCGGGCCCGGACGGGGCGGCCAACGGCACCAGCGCGAGGACGGCCGGCAGGTTGTTGATCAGGTTGGCGAGCACCGCGGCGAGCGCGGCGATGCCGAGCAGCGAGAGCAGGGAGACCCCGTCCGGCACGACGCGGCCGAGAGCGTCGCCCAACCCGTTGTCGACCACGGCCCGCACGACGATGCCGAGGGCGAGGACGAAGGCGAGGAACGGCAGCGAGGCGGCGCGCACGATCGCGAGCGGGGTCGTGTCCCGACGGGCCAGGGCGCGTACGGCCATCACGGCCGCGCCCGCCGCCGCGGCCCACGCCGGGTCGACACCGACCGCGGAGGCCACGGCGAAACCGGCCAGCGTCCCGGCCACCGTCAGCAGCGCGAACAGCGGCACCTCGGGGGGCTCCGCCCTGTCCCTCCCCACGGCCGGGGCGGCGAGGTCGGCGGCGAAGAAACGACGGAAGACGACGTACTCCACGGCGATGGCGGCCAGCCACGGCAGCAGCATCAGCAGCGCGAAGCGCGTGAAGGTCAGCCCGCTGGCGGTGAACGCGAGCAGGTTCGTCAGGTTCGACACCGGCAGCAGGAGGGACGCCGTGTTCGACAGGTGCACACCGGCGTAGACGTGGGGCTTGGCCTCGACCCCCATGCGGGCGGCCGTCGCGAACACCACCGGGGTCAGCAGCACCACGGTGGCGTCCAGGCTCAACACGGCCGTGATCGCCGACGCCAGGGCGAAGACCGACCCCAGCAGTCGGCGCGGGCGACGGTGGGCCCAGCGGGCCATCCAGGTCCCGCAGGCGTGGAAGAGCCCCTCGTCGTCGCAGAGTTTGGCGAGCACCAGGACGGCGGCGAGGAAGCCGATCACCGGCCCGAGCCGCTCGGCCTCCTCCCACGCGTCCTCCGGCGGGATCGCGCCGATCGCCACCACGACCGCGGCGGCGGGTACCGCGAAGACCGCCTCCGGCCACCGGAACGGTCGGACGACGGAGCACAGCAGCACCACGACCAGCGCGGCGACGGACAAGGATGCGACGAGCATGGTCCCGATCATCCATGCCCACCGGCCGGTCCGGACGCCGCGGTCCACCGGCCGGAACCGCGACGCCCTCCCGAGGAACGCCCGGATACCGGCTCGGAGCGGGTCCGGTGCCCGACGTCGGGCATCGAGATTCGCTTGCCCCACCGGACTACGGTTCAGGCACGACGACCGCACTCCGCCTGGAGGAGATCACCCCCGCCACCTTCGACACCGCGATCGGGCAAGGTCCGTCCGGACCAGGAGCACCTGGTCGAGCCGGTCGTGAAGTCCCTCGCCGAAGCGTACGTGCACCCCGGCACGGCCTGGCCCCGCCTCGTCCTCGACGGTGAACGGCCCGTCGGCTTCCTCATGGCCTTCTTCGACATCGACTTCGCGGGCGACGGCACGGGCACCGACATCCGCTCCGGCCTGTGACGCCTCAACATCGCGGCGGGCGAACAGGGACGGGGATACGGCCGCTTCGCGGTCGAGTCCGTGGCCGCCGAGATCCGTCGCCGCGGCGGTACCCGCCTCACGGTCGCCTGGCACCCGGGCGAGGACGGCCCGGAGGGCTTCCACCTGCGGCTCGGGGTCCGGCCGACGGGAGAGACGAGCGGAGGACAGACGGTGGGGGAGATGGAGTTGCCGTAGCCCCTGGGCCGCCGGGCGGTGCGCCCCCGACGGACCGGGCGCGGCGAAGCGGGCGGAACCCGACCTCCGTCCCCTCTCGTCGGGAGCCGGGGCACGGGGGCTTTGCGCCTCGTCACCCGGCGGCCTACGCTGCGCGGTGCGCGACCGTTCACGGCCGGCCGGCCTGGACGATCCGCCTCGGGCGGCCGGTGACGGACCATCATCGCGGAACGGAAGAACGACTCCTGTGATCAGCGACGGCACACCCGCCCCCGCTGCGGGCCGGAACGGCCGGGGACGCCGTCTCCCTCCCGCGAATCCGCGCACCGCGTACGCCGCCCCTTCCGTCGACGGGCAGGGCGGAGCCCTGACCGTGTCGGCACGGACGGCACCGCGCCATATCCACCCGAGACATCCGTCGACGGATGTCTCCGCACGCATGGACGGGATTCCCACATGACGGACGCAGCCTCCTCCGCGGACGACGCACTGTCCCGGATCGACACCTCCGTGCCGCACTCGGCGCGGATCTGGAACTACTGGCTGGGCGGCAAGAACCACTACGAGGTCGACCGGGTGGCCGGCGACCAGTACCGCGAGACCTTCCCCGGCATCGTGGACATGGCCCGGGGCTCCCGGGGCTTCCTCGTCCGTGCCGTGACCCATCTGGCCGGCGAGGCGGGCGTCCGGCAGTTCCTGGACATCGGCACCGGCCTGCCGACGGCCGACAACACCCACGAGGTGGCCCAGCGCGTCGCGCCCGAGGCCCGGATCGTCTACGTCGACAACGACCCCCTGGTCCTGGCCCACGCCCGCGCCCTGCTCACCTCCTCCCCCGAGGGCGCCACCGACTACCTCGACGCCGACCTGCACGACACCGACACCATCCTGACCCAGGCGGCCAGGACCCTGGACTTCGACCGGCCCATCGCCCTGATGCTGATGGGTATCCTCGGGCACGTCCCGGACTACGAGGTGGCGCGGTCGATCGTGAAGCGGCTGGTGGACGCCCTGCCGCCCGACAGCTACCTGGTCCTCTACGACGGCACCGACACCGACGAGGCACTGGCCAAGGCCCAGCAGGACTACGACGAGGGCGGCTCGGACCCGTACCGCCTGCGCAGCCCCGAGCAGATCGCCGGGTTCTTCGACGGACTGGAACTGCTCGACCCCGGGGTGGTGTCCACCTCGCAGTGGCGGCCGGGAACGGCCGACCTGCCCGCCGAGGTGAAGACCTTCGGCGGTGTGGGCCGCAAGACGGCGTAGCAGGCGTGGGAGCCGCCGCGGGGTGTTTCTCCGCACGTGCGGGGGACACCACCCCGCGGCGGCCGGCCCGCCACACCGCCGACGGCCACGAACACCCCTGACACGGACACGCACGGAAGGCCCGGATTCATGATCGTCGTCGCCGGCGAGGCCCTCATCGACCTCGTTCCCGCGGGGCCCGCCACCGACGAGCTGCCCGCGCTGCTGCCCAAGCGGGGCGGCGGCCCCTACAACACGGCCGTCGCCCTGGGCCGCCTGGGCTCTCCGGTCGCCTTCTGCTCGCGGCTGTCCACGGACCACTTCGGGACGGCACTGCTGCGGGGGCTGACCGCGGACGGTGTGGACACCTCCCTGGTCCAGCGGGGTCCGGAGCCCACCATGCTCGCGGTCGCGCACATCGGCGCCGACGGCTCCGCGGAGTACGGCTTCCACGCCGAGGGGACCGCCGACCGTCTCTTCCGGCTTCCGGACGCGCTCCCCGACACGGCACGGGCCGTCTCCTTCGGCACCTGTTCCCTCGTGCTGGAGCCGGGGGCCGGCGCCTACGAGGAGCTGATGCGCCGTGAGTTCCGGCGCGGCCTGTTCACCGCCCTCGACCCCAACATCAGGCCGGGCCTGATCGCCGACCCGGACGCCTACCGGGCCCGCTTCCGCTCGTGGCTGCCGTTCGTCTCCCTGCTCAAGCTCTCCGAGGAGGACGCGGCCTGGCTCGCGCGGTCGGACGACCTGCCGGGCGCCGCCCGGCAGTGGCTGGCGGCGGGCGCGCACGCCGTCGTGCTCACCCGGGGCGGCGCGGGCCTGACCGTGCTGACCCGGGACGGCCTGGAACTGTCCGTTCCGGGCGTGCGGGTGGACGTCGTGGACACCATCGGCGCGGGCGACACGGTGAACGCGGCGCTGCTCCACCGGCTCGACGGCCACGGCGCGCTCACCACGGCGCCGGAACTCGACGCCGACCAGTGGCACGACGTCCTCTCCTACGCGGCGCGCGCGGCCGCGATCACCTGCTCCCGGCCCGGCGCCCAACCGCCCTACGCGTCGGAGCTGGACTTCCCCGCGCCCCGCTGAGAGGACGGCCGCGGCACGGGGCCGGCCGGGTGCGGGCGCGGCCGGTCGGGCGCGGGCCGGACGGGTCGTGTGGCCCGTGGTGGCGCGTGCGCCGTCGAACCGCATGGAATACCGGCGGACATGAACAGCCTGTCTCCCGGCTTCCGCGGTCGGACGCACCGGTTCGAGGGGCGGTTGCCCCCCGGCCAGTACCCCACGGAGTCGTTCCCCGTCCTGTCGGCCGGTCCGACGCCGCGGGTGTCCACGGACGACTGGGAGTTCACCCTCACCACCGAGACCGGTGACACCCGCGGCTGGCGCTGGGCCGACCTGATGGCCATGCCCCAGGAAGAGCCCACGGTGGACATCCACTGTGTGACCCGCTGGTCGAAGTTCGACACCACCTGGCGCGGCGTCTCCCTCGACGTGCTGCTGGAGGGCGTGCGGACCGACGCCGGTTTCGCGGTGGCCGAGTGCCACGGCGGCTACACCACCAACCTCCCCCTGGCGGACCTGCGGGGCGGCCGGGCGTGGATCGTCCACACCTACGACGGATACCCCCTCTCCCCCGAGCACGGCGGTCCGGCCCGGCTGCTGGTGCCGCACCTGTACTTCTGGAAATCGGCGAAATGGGTCAAGGGCCTGCGCCTACGGGACCGGGACGAGCCGGGCTTCTGGGAGT
The DNA here is from genome assembly GCF_039533145.1 of Streptomyces macrosporus. Lineage (NCBI taxonomy): Bacteria > Bacillati > Actinomycetota > Actinomycetes > Kitasatosporales > Streptomycetaceae > Streptomyces > Streptomyces macrosporus. The sequence continues at coordinate 33,587 of NZ_BAAASZ010000011.1, read as the reverse complement.
CGGCCGGCTACCACGACCACGGCGACCCCTGGCGCGAACAGCGCACCTGGGACGACTGATCCATGGCACCGCACTGGCGCAGAGCACGCCTGATCGACCGCCGGCCCCAGACGGACACCGGCCGCACCCTCGTCTTCGACACCGCCGCCTGGCCGGGGCACGCGCCCGGGCAGCACGTGGACGTGCGCCTGACCGCCGACGACGGCTACCAGGCCGTGCGCAGCTACTCCCTCGCCGCGCCCGCCGACGGCGATCGGATCGAGTTGGGCGTCCAGTCGGCGTCCGGCGGCGAGGTCTCGCCCTACCTGGCCGACCTGCTTCCCGTTGGTGCCGATGTCGAGATCCGCGGCCCACTGGGCGGGTGGTTCGTCTGGCGGCCCGCACAGCGCGACGCGGTGCTGCTGGTGGCCGGAGGGTCCGGGATCGTCCCCCTGATGGCCATGGTCCGGGCACACCGGGCAGCGGCCTCCACGACGCCCTGCCACCTCGTCTACTGCGTCCGCGACCCCGCACAGGTCTGGTACCGCGCCGAGTTGGCCGCCGCGGGCCCCGCCGTACAGGTGGACGTCCTCTACACCCGACAGGCGCCGGACGGCTCCGCGCGGCCGGCCGGTCGGATCGGCCCGGCGGACCTCCCCGCCCCCGACGCCGCCGGCGAGCCGCCCCTGTGCTTCCTGTGCGGCCCCACCGGCTTCGTGGAGCACGTCGGCGCCCTCCTCCTCGACCGCGGCCACCCGGCCGACCGCATCCGCACCGAGCGGTTCGGCTGATCCCCGGCACTCCCCCGTCCACCTCGCCCACAGGAGCCGCCATGACCGCCCCCACACACCTCGACGGCAACAGCCTCGCCGGGCTCCTGTCCGAGGTGTTCGCCGTGGAGCCCACCGTCGCCCTGCGTCGCTGCCCCTACTGCCGGCAGACCGACACGCTCGCCCAGCTGCACGTCTACGGCCCGGAGCCGGGCATGACGGCACGGTGTCCGGGGTGCTCCGCCGTCGCCCTGCGTGCCGTCCGCCGTCCCGGGCACCTGTGGCTCCAACTCGGCTCGGGCCCCGGAGGTTTCCGCTTCCCCCTCTCCTGAGCGCGCCCGGACCGCGCGGAGAGACCGGTCCCGTCGGGCCGGGACGGTCTCCCGGGCCACGTCGAGGATGCGGTGCAGCCGTGGCGTGTCCGGGGCGAGCGCGGTGATCGGGGCGGCGGGCCCGGCCGGCGGGAGGAGCGCTCCCTGCCCGCCGGCGGGGACGTTCCCGAAGAGGCGCGCCTCGGGCGGGGTCTCCTCGAACGCGGTCGGTCTCACGCCGTAGGTCGCGTGGTCGTCGGCGGAACCGGGCAGGGCGAGGGTGGCGGCCGCGGTGGTGACGCGCAGCCTCGCCGCCGTCCTCGGCGGCGACGTCGAGGACGAGTCGGTCGCCCCCACGGGCACGTGGCGCCGATGACGCACACCCGGGCCTCGCCGTCGTGGGAGCGCAGTCGGCGCGGGGCGAAGGGGCCGGCTCCGCGCGGCAGGGGCGGCGTGGTGGTGCGGCCGCGCGCCCCGGGCAGTCCCACGGAACGGAACTCGGCGGCGGTGGCGGTCGGTGGCGGTCGCCTCGGCGCGCCACCCCCGTGGAGTCCCGGCGCGGCGGGGCGGCTTCCGAGCCGGACCGACACCGTCCGGCGGGCTCCACGACGGACCGGCCGGGCGCCGGGAAGAAAATCGCGCCCGATGATCGTTGACCGTGGTAGTACCAACCAGTACCAACCGAACGACGCAAAGGATCGCCCTCTCGTGAGCAAGGTTCCCTCCATCACCCTCAACAACGGTGTCTCCATGCCGCAGCTCGGCTTCGGTGTTTGGCAGGTGCCCGACGACGAGGCGGAGAAGGCGGTCGGCACGGCCCTGGAAGCCGGCTACCGCTCCATCGACACGGCCGCGATCTACGAGAACGAGGCGGGTACCGGCCGGGCCATCGCCGCGTCCGGGATCGCCCGCGAGGAACTCTTCGTCACCACGAAGCTGTGGAACAGCGAGCAGGGCCACGACTCGACGCTGCGCGCCTTCGACGCCTCGCTGGAGCGGCTCGGTCTGGACTACGTGGACCTCTACCTGATCCACTGGCCGGTGCCGGAGAAGGACGCGTACGTCGACACCTACCGGGCCTTCGAGAAGATCCTCGCCGACGGCCGCGCCAAGGCGATCGGCGTCTCCAACTTCCTCCCCGCCCACCTGGAACGGCTCATCGGCGAGACCTCGGTCGTGCCGGCCGTCAACCAGATCGAGCTCCACCCCTGGTTCCAGCAGGCCGAGTCGCGCGCCTTCCACGCCGAACACGGCATCGCCACCGAGGCGTGGTCCCCGCTGGGCCAGGGCAAGGGGCTGCTGGAGGTCCCGACGGTCGTCGAGGTGGCCCGCAAGCACGGCCGCACCCCGGCCCAGGTGGTGCTGCGCTGGCACCTCCAGCTCGGGAACGTGGTGATCCCCAAGTCCGTCACCCCCTCCCGGATCGAGGAGAACATCGACGTCTTCGACTTCGAGCTGGACGACGAGGACCTGGCGGCCTTCGCCGCCCTGGACGAGGGCAGGCGCCTGGGCCCGGACCCGGCCACCTTCAACGTCGGCTGACCGACGCCGCAACGCACGGGGCTCGGCCCGTCCCGCGGGACGGGCCGAGCCTCCGCACGCCGGGCGACCGCCTCGGTGTGAGGTGGGTCACTCGTGCGGTGGAAAATATCTCTGCATGGCCGTGGCGCGCCGGGGTAGGCGCGATTCCATCGGCCCGTAAGCGAACAGGGACGGGACCGACCGGCAAGGGAGGGGAGAGGCATGACGGCGCCAACGGTTTCGCGGACGAGCAGCGAGCAGACCGCGGTTTCGCGGACGAGCGACGACCAGGACGTGGTTTCGCGGGCGAGTGGTCACCACGCTGCCGCCGGGTTGCCGGAGATCGCCGATCCGCTGAAGGTCGCGCCGAAGGACGCGCGGGAACTGTCGAAGCTGTTCTTCGAGCGACTGGCGGTCCTGGAAGAGGGCACGCACGAGTACCAGTACGCGCGCAACACCCTCATCGAGATGAACATGTCGCTCGTGCGCTACGCCGCCGGCCGATTCCGCAACCGCGGTGACGGCGAGATGGAGGACATCGTCCAGGTCGGCATGATCGGGCTGATCAAGGCGATCGACCGGTTCGAGCTGTCGCGCGAGGTGGAGTTCACCACCTTCGCCGTGCCGTACATCGTCGGCGAGATCAAGCGCTTCTTCCGCGACACCTCCTGGGCCGTCCACGTGCCGCGCCGTCTGCAGGAGGCGCGCGTCGAACTCGCCCGCGCCACCGAGGAACTCCGCAGCCGCCTGGGCAGGTCGCCGAAGGTGAGCGAGCTGGCCGCCCTGATGAACCTCACCGAGGAGGAGGTCATCGAGATACGTCTGGCCGCCAACGGCTACAGCTCCTCCTCCCTGGACGCGGCCATCAACGGCGGCGAGGACGGCGAGACCGCCCTGGCGGACTTCATCGGCGCCGAGGACGCCGCCATGGAACTGGTCGAGGACTTCCACTCACTGGCCCCGCTCATCGCCGAACTCGACGAACGCGACCGGCGGATCATCCATCTGCGGTTCGTGGAGGAACTCACCCAGGCACAGATCGGCGAACGCCTCGGCTGCTCCCAGATGCACGTCTCCCGTCTCCTGGCACGCACCCTGAAGCGTCTGCGCGAGGGCATGTTGGCCACTCGCTGAACGGATCGGAGAACTCCGGGCCGGGCCGGTCCCCTCGCGGGCCGGCCCGGCCCGTTGCGGTGCGTGCCGACCGTCTGTTCCGCCCTCGACCGTTCCGGCCGTGACGGCCGTGACGGCCCGGCTCCGCCTCGGTGGGCGCGAGGGCTCCGGCGGTGCCGGCCGTCCCCGAGGATTCCGAGGGTCCGTCACGGGGTGGCGTCCGGGCCGGAGAAGCCGCCGATCGCGGTGGTCGCGTCGGGGTCCCGCACCGTGCCGCCGTGAACCGCCGGTGCTCCGGCGGGGTTTCGGCGGGGTTTCGGCGCCGGCGCCGGCAGGGCGGGCCCCTCCCCCGCGCGGCGCCCGTCAGGGGCGGAAGCGGTCCGCGAGGGCGGCGCGCAGGGCGGTCGCGCGTCGGGCCGGATCGCGTTCGTCGGTGGCCCAGGCGATGTAGCCGTCGGGGCGGACGAGGAGCGCGGTGCGGCGGTCGCCGGCCCAGTGGACCCGTGTGATCCGACGGTCCGCCTCCGCGGCCAGGGCCGTGGGGTTCTCGTCCGCGGGCGTGACGAGGACGAACCCGCCCGCGCGCAGGGCCTCGTGGAGCCGGGTGCCGCCCGCGAGGGCGAGGTCGGGGGCGCGCCTGCCGGTGAGGGGGTGGGCGCCCCAGGGGGCGGGGTAGGCGATGGCGATGCCGGAGATCATGCCCACCGCCCTGTCCGACAGGGGGCGGACACGGGCGAGGACGGCGGCCCCCGCCGAGCGGACGGCGCGCTGGAGCGGGGTGTGGGCCATGGCGAGACGGATGATCGCCCCGCTGCTGCGCAGCACCATGCGGCCCACCGGGTGCCGTTCCGCGTGGTAGGTGTCCAGGAGGGTGTCGGGCGCCCCGTCCCGGAGGACGGCGGCGAGCTTCCAGCCGAGGTTGACGGCGTCCTGGAGGCCGGTGTTCAGGCCCTGCCCACCGGCCGGCGAATGGACGTGGGCGGCGTCGCCGGCGAGGAGGACACGACCGACGCGGTAGGTGGGCACCTGCCGTTCGTCGCTGTGGAAGCGGGAGATCCAGCGGGGGTCGTGCATGCCGAAGTCGGTGCCGAGGGCGGTGCGGGTGATCCGCTTGACCTCGTCGAGGTCGACGGGCTCGCCGTCGGGGACCTGGTGCCTGCGGTTCCAACCCATCACGCGGTACCAGCCGTCGCCGAAGGGGATGACGCCGGCGAAGGAGCCGTCGACGCTGTCGACGACGAAGGGGTCCTCGGGCTCCTCGGCGAGCCGGACGTCGGCGAGGACGAGCGACCGGATGACGGAGCCGCCGGGGAAGGGGAGCCCCAGGCGTTCGCGCACGGTGCTGCGCACGCCGTCGGTACCGACGAGATAGCGGGCGCGCAGGGTGTGGACGGCGCCCCGGTCGTCCCGGACGTCCGCTTCGACGGTGTCGGCGTCCTGGCGGAGGTCGAGGAGCTCGCTGCCGTGCCGGAAGTCGGCTCCGGCGTCGAGGGCGCGCCGCTCCAGCAGGTGCTCGACCTCGTACTGGGGCGTGACCAGCAGGAAGGGGAAGCGGCTGGGCAGCCGGCCGAGGTCGGCGGTGAAGTACCCGAAGAAGCGGAGCCGGGTGATGGTCCGGCCCCTGCGGAGGAGCTCGTCGGCGAGGCCGCGGGCGTCGAGCTGCTCCAGGGTGCGGGCGTGGACGCCGAAGGCGCGGGTGAGGTTGCCGGTTCCGCGCGGGCGCTTCTCGACGACGGTGACGGAGAGACCCGCGGCGGCGAGGTCGCCGGCGAGGGTCATGCCGGTGGGGCCCGCGCCGATGACGAGGACGTCCGTGCTGGGGGGTGCGCCGGGCATGGCTTCCTCCGTATGCCAACAGTTGGTGGCCAACACTTGTTGACAAGGCTAGACCCCGGAACCAGGGAAGACAACATTTGTTGGCCAACGAGTGTTGGCCTACCGTGGTCGACATGCCGGAACCCGACACCGACCGCACCGCGCCCTCGACGGCCGCCGCCCCGCGCCGTTCCGACGCCACCCGCGCGGCGATCCTGAGAGCCGCCCGCGAACGCTTCGCCGCCGACGGATACGAACGCGCGACCATCCGCGCCATCGCCCGCGAGGCCGGCATCGATCCGTCGATGGTCATGCGCTACTACGGCAACAAGGAGGGGCTGTTCGCCGCCGCCTCCGAGTTCGACCTGCGCCTGCCCGAGCCGGACTCCCTGCCGCGTGCGCGCGTCGGCGCCGCCCTGGTCGGCCACTTCCTGGACCGCTGGGAGCGGGACGACGTGCTCACCGCGCTGCTGCGGGTCGGCACGACCAACGCGTCGGGCGCCGAACGCATGCGGAACGTCTTCAGGGACCAGGTCGTGCCGATCGCGGCGGCCGTCTGTCCGGACCCCGCCGAGGCCCCGCGGCGTGCCGCGCTCGTCGCCTCGCAGATCCTCGGCATGGCGCTGGCCCGGTACGTGCTGAGGTTCCCCCCGGCCGCGGCGATGTCACGGGAGGAGGTGGTCGCCTGGCTGGCGCCGACCGTCCAGCGCTACCTCACGGAAGAGCGACCGTGACCGCCGCCCGCCTCGGACGAGGCGGGCGGCGGCGCTCCGCCTCCCCGTGTCCCGTCGACCGTCAACCGGTGGGCGACGTACGGGAGTCGAGGGAGTTCAGCCGCCGCTGGGCGACCGGGACGTGGCGCGGGTCGAGAGCGGGGAGCTGCCTCAGCAGCGTGATCAGCTCCGGCCCCAACTCCCGGGCGGTGTCCGCGTCCTCGACGTGCTGCCAGCAGTAGTGGGCCCCTTGGGCGGCGGCGAGCACCTCGGGGGCGTCGTGGGCCTGGAGGGCGAGACGGGAGCGGGCGGCGGCGATCCACAGCCGGGTGGCCAGCGGATAGTTCTCGGCGATCCGTGCCAGGTCGGCGCGGATCTCGGCCCAGTGGGTGGCCTCGGCGGAGTTCGGGCCGTAGCGACGCATCGCGTGCTGTTCCCACGCGGCGGCCATCGCGGCGGCCTCGTTGTGCCGTCCGGCCTGCGCGGTCTCCCAGATGATCGGGCGCGGATCGGCCTCGGGGACGGGCGACTGCTGCGGCACGGCGGGGAGCGATGCCGTCGACGCCCGGCCGGCGTCGGAAGGGGTGCCGTGGGCGGTCCGCGGGGCCGCGTCGGGCTGTGGGGGCGCGGGCGGCCGGGGCGGCCGGGGCGGCTGGGCCGGCTGCTCTCGGACCGGGGTGGCCGGACGCCGGGCGTCGGTCCCGGGCTCGGTGGGCTCGGGCACGGCGGTGAGCTGTCCGGTCCGGGGGACGACCAGGGTGCCCGGCGGCAGGGCGGCGGCGGCCACGGTCGCCGCGTGCAGATGGCCGTTGCCGGGTCGGGTGGGTTGCTGGTGCAACTGCTCGACCAGGTGCCGGGTGTAGGGGCTGACCCCGTCGGTGCCGGCGAGGCCGGGCGGCAGGACGACCCCGCAGACCGGCAGGTGTTCGCCGAGCGCGTCGGGCCGGTTCCGCAGCCGGGCCCAGGCGTGTTTGTCGGCGGCGAGGTCGACGAACACGACGGTGGTCCCGGACGGCCGGGAGCGCAGCTCGGTGCGGAGCCAGGACCACGGCAGCGCCGTGTAGCGGACGGCCCCGGCGGTGGTGCCGGTGAGCGCCAGGTGCAGCTCGTTCTGGCGGCGGTCGGCGGTGAGCCGCCCGGAGAGGTAGAGCAGCACCGGTCCGGAGGCCGCGACGGCGGCCCGCAGCCGCAGCAGGACGGAGTTGGGGTCGTGGACCCCGTCGAGGTGGACCAGATCGGTGGGCAGGGAGCTGCCCAGCAGCACCGGGGTGGGAACGGTGGCCAGAGCCGCGAGGTTGGCGCTGGGAGTGATCTGCGGACGCCGCCGGTGGGTGGCGCGGTCCCCGGCGATCAGAAGGACGTGCCCGCGCTGCCCGTACTGCTCTGCTTGTGTCTCCGCCCCAGTGACATGCATGAACGCACCGTACGCCACGGGCCGTCAGACGAGGCATCGGGCCGCGGACAAGGCTCCCCAAGCCGGTGGATATCCGGCCGCCGCCCGCCCGTTCCGGGGTCGGTGGGGACAGGGACGCCGGTGTCGCCGGTGACGGCCACGGCTCGTCGAAGGACGTGCCGGCCGGGGGCGGAGACGGTCTTGTTCGGGAACGTCCCAGGCGTGACCATGTTCCCGCCATGCACACAACAAAGCAGAGGAGCAGGCCATGCCGGAGCACGCAGGTGTGAACCGACGAGGCGTCCTGGCCGCCGCCGCCACGACCGCGGCCGCCGGGGCGATCGTCCCCGGAACCGCCGGCGCCGCGGCGGCCTCTCCCGGCGCCGCGCCCCCGCCCGGCAGGCCCGCCACCGCCCAGCCACCGGGGCGCGAGCTGCGCGCGCTGCTGAAGGAGATCGACCCGGACCGCATCGAGGAGATCGTGCGCGCCCTCGCCTCCTTCGGCACCCGGCACACCCTCTCCTCCCAGGACGACCCCGCGCGCGGCATCGGCGCCGCCCGCGACTGGATCCACGCGCGGATGAAGGAGTACGCCGCCGCGTCCGGCGGCCGGATGACCGTCGAGTCGCAGTCGTACGTCCAGCGGCCCGCCTCCCGGATCCCCGTCCCGACCCGCATCACCAACATCGTGGCCACCCTGCGCGGTTCGGTCGCCCCCGAGCGGGTGTACGTCGTCTCCGGCCACTACGACTCCAGGGCGACCGATGTCATGGACGCCGACAGCGACGCCCCGGGCGCCGACGACGACGCCTCGGGCGTCGCCGTGGTCATGGAACTGGCACGGGTGATGGCCCGTCGCCGGACGGCGGCGACCATCGTCTTCGCGGCCGTCGCCGGGGAGGAGCAGGGCCTGTACGGGGCCCGGTACATGGCCGGGCGGTTCAAGGAGGCCGGCACCGACGTGCAGGCCATGTTCACCAACGACATCGTCGGCAGCTCCACCGCCGACGACGGCACCCGCGACCCGTACACCGTCCGGCTCTTCGCCGAGGGGGTGCCCACCGCCGAGACCGAGGAACAGGCGGCCGTCCGGCAGTCCGTCGGCGGCGAGAACGACTCCCCCTCCCGCCAACTGGCCCGGTTCGTCCGGGACGTGGCGAGCAACGGGGCGACCGGCATGGACATCCGGGTGGTCCACCGCCGCGACCGCTACCTGCGCGGCGGCGACCACATCGCCTTCCTCGAACAGGGCTATCCGGCCGCCCGCTTCACCGAGCCCGCCGAGGACTTCGCCCACCAGCACCAGGACGTGCGGGTGGAAGGCGGCAAACAGTACGGCGATCTCCCCGAGTTCTGCGACTTCGCCTACATCGCCCGCGTGGCCAGGGTGAACGGCGCGGTCCTGTGGACCCTCGCCCAGGCCCCCGGCACCCCCACCGGCGCGAGGATCCTCACCAGCGAGCTGACCAACTCCACGGAACTGGTGTGGGACCGCGGCGACGAGCCGGACCTGGCGGGCTACGAGGTGGTGTGGCGCGAGACCACCGAACCGGAGTGGACCCACGTGATCGAGGTCGGCGACACCACGCGCCACACCGTGGACCTGTCCAAGGACAACGTCTTCTTCGGCGTCCGCGCGGTGAACCGGGCGGGCAACCGCAGTCCCGTCGCCTTCCCCGTCCCGTCCCGCTGACGGACGGTGCTCCCGAGGGGCGTCGGGCCCTTCGGGAGCACTCCCCCGCCGTCCCACCCGCCGTCGCGGGGTTCGGCGCGCGCCCTCTCCCCCGGACGACCCGTCACGCGGTCGGCCGCAGGGCGGCTTGCGGGAGGCGGACGAAGCCGATGGTCTCGTACGGCCGCTCCTCGCCGGTCTCGTAGAGCAGGCCGATCGTGTTCCGGTCGACCTGCACCAGGTCGCTGTAGGCGGCCGGCAGGTCCGACACCTCGTGGACGACGGTCCAGCGGGTGCCGTCGTCGGTGGAGGCCCGGATCGTCATCCGGGCCCGTGCGGTGGGGTCTGCGGGACCGGCGTAGAGCAGCGGCCCGCCGGCCGGTCGCAGGACGCTGCCCTGGACGACGGGGCCGACGAGACCGGGCTGCGGCCGGTAGGGGCGGACCAGGCTGCGGCCCCCGTCGGCGCTGTGGGCGTCGCAGCGCGTGCCCTCCGCGGTGCCGTTCTGGTCGCGTGCGTTGAAGTAGATCCGGCCGTCCGGCAGTTGGGCGGCGGTGCTCTCGTTGGCGTTGACCTCCCCGTCCGGGGTGTCGTCGACGAAGCCGATGCGCCAGGTGCGCCCTCCGTCGTCGCTGAGGCAGCAGTGACCGCCGTAGTACCTGGCCTCGGTGCCGGTGTCGGACGAGCCGGGGGGCGGTGCGACGGAGTGGTTGGCGGGGACGACCAGACGGCCTCGGTACGGTCCGACGGTCAGCGCCAGGGCATGGCCCGGGCCCGTCGCGTACCAGCGCCAGTCGGGGCGTTTGACGTCGGCGGTGATCTCGACGGGCTCCGACCAGGCGCGCCCGTCGTCGTCGCTGTGCTGGACGAACACCCGCCGGGTCTGCTCGGCGGTCGCCTCGCCGGCCATGATCTGCCGCTCGGTGACGCCGGCGGCGTTGCGGCAGGTCAGCAGGGTGACGCGGCCGGTGCGCGGGTCCACGACCGGGGCGGGGTTGCCGTGGGTGTCGCCGTCCCCGCCCTTCACCCGGATCAGCGGGCCCCAGGTGCGGCCGCCGTCGATGGAGCGCCTGGCGACGACGTCGATCTCCCCGGTGTCGCTGCCGGACGCCGCGCGGCCCTCGGCGAAGGCGATCAGGGTGCCGCGCCGGGTGCGCACGATCGCCGGGATGCGGAAGGTGTCGTACCCCTCGGTGCCGGAGACGAAGGGGACGGAGGACGTGGCGACGGCCTCCCCCTCCCGGCCGCGTCCGGCGGCGTGTACGGCACGGGCCGTCAACGCGGTGCCGGCCACGGCCAGCGGCAGGGCGGCGAAGTGCCTTCGGTGGATGGGCATGGTCGGTCCTTCCTCCTTCGGGGGCGCGCTCGCGTGCCGCGCGGGGTCAGTTCCGTGCGTCCGCCTCCGGCAGGAGGCCGACGTCGGCGAGGTGGGCGGCGATCCCTTCGGTCTCGCTCTCGGTCAGGGGCAGCAGCGGGGGGAGGGTGTCGGGGCGGTCGACGACGCCGCGGAGGACGAGGGCGGTCTTGAAGGCGCCCAGGGCCGCGGAGATGGGGCCGACCCGGGCGGGGTCGGCGACGGTGGTGATGCCGAACAGCCGGGTCAGCCGCCGCTGTTCGGCGCGGGCGGCGGCCCAGTCCCCGGCCCGCGCCGCCCGGTACAGCCGCAGGTAGCCGTGGGGGTCGACGTTGCCCAGACCGGGGACGACGCCGTGGGCCCCGCGCAGCAGGGCCAGGTCGGCGAGGTTCTCCGAGCCGGTCAGGCAGGCGACGCCGGTCCCGTGGGTGGCCTCCAGGAGACGCTGGAAGGACTCCAGGTCGCCGCTGGAGTCCTTGACGGCGACGATCAGGCGGTCGTGGGCCAGTTCGGCCAGCAGGTCGACGGACAGCTTGCGACCGACGTTGGAGGGGATGTCGTAGGCGACCAGGGGGACGTCCAGGGCGGCGGCCAGCCGTCGGTAGTGGGCCCGCGTCTCGGGCGGGGCGACACCGACGTAGAAGGGGGCGGTGACCACCACCGCGTCGGCGCCCGACTCCTGGGCGGCGCGCGCGTGGGCCAGGACGCGGGGGGTGGCGGTGTCGATGGCGCCGGCCAGGACGGGGACCTGGCCGGCGACGGTGCCGACGACGGTGCGCAGGGCGGTGGCCCTCGCCTCGTCGGTGAGTTGGGAGATCTCCCCGGTGGATCCGCCCACGAACAGGCCGTGGACCCCCGCGTCGAGCAGGAAGCCGCACAGGCGTTCCAGCGACGCGGTGTCGACCTCGCCGTTCTCGGTCAGCGGGGTGCACAGAGGAGGGACGACTCCGTGGAACATCAGACCTTCTCACTCGTCTCCGGGGAATGGGGGAACCGGGGCGGGCCGGGCGACCGCGCCGCCCGGCGGGCGTCGGCCCACCGCTGGATACGGGCGGGCACGTCGAGGCCCACCAGCAACACCACCACGGCGGTCAGGCCGAGCGCCAGCACCGCGATCGCCGTGCCGAGGCCGAACGGCTCCGCCAACCGGGTGCCCAGCACGGGCGCGGCGGCGCCGCCCAGCGCGCCGACGTTGTAGCTGAAGCCCAGTCCCGCGGCGCGGAACCGGATCGGGTAGTGCTCGGAGACGTACTTCGGCAGGACGCCGGAGGCGCCCTGGCTGGTGGCCAGCAGCAGGAACAGCAGCACCCACAGCGCCACCGTGTTGCCCTCGCCGATCGCGAACACCGGCCAGACGACCGCCAGGGACGCGACCAGCATGCCGGCGTAGGCGCGGCGGGTGCCGAAGCGGTCGCCGAGCCAACCGGTGAGCACGCTGCCCGCGGCGTAGCCGAGCCCCGCGTACAGCAGGGCGTCGGACACCTGGCCGGGGTCGTAGTGGAGTTCGGTCTTGAGGTAGGTGGGCAGCAGCGACTGCAACGGCCAGGAGTAGAGGAAGGCGCAGAAGACGGTGACCATCAGGGCCACCAGGACCGGCCACAGCCGCCCGGCGAACTGCACCGCCAGCGCGACGAAGCACGCCGCGATCACCACGACCAGCAGCAGGCCGACGAGCACCGACTGGTCGCGCAGCACGAGGAAGACGGCGAGCGCGGCCCCCACGCACAGCGGGAGGTTCCACAGGGCCCTGCGGCCGGAGAACAACATGCCGGTGGCGCTGACCGGGCGCTCGCCCCTGCCGTACGCCTCCTGCCAGTCCTTCGCCTCCGGCAGTCGCCTGCGCAGCCAGACGGCCAGGACGACGGGGAGGATGCCGATCCAGAACAGCACCCGCCAGTTGCTGTTCGGCACCACCCAGGCGTAGCACTCGGCGGCGAGCACGGTGCCGATCGGGTAGCCGGACAGCAGCAGGCCGCTGGCGGTGTTGCGCAGGTGCTTCGGCCAACTCTCGATCACGTAGGTGGCGCCGGCAGTGTACTCGCCGGCCATGCCCAGGCCGACGACCATGCGGAACGCGAACAGCGACCAGTAGTCCCAGGCGAAGCCGCACAGCGCGGTCCCCACGGCGTACAGGGTGATGCTCAGCACCATGGCCGGGCGGCGGCCGAAGCGGTCGCCGAGAGCGCCGATGGCCAGGCCGCCGAACCAACGGGAGACGAAGGCCGCCGACACCAGCGTGGCGGCGGTGACGGGAGAGAGGTCGAAGTCCCGGGCGATCTCGGTCAGGACCAGGGTGATGAGGACGAAGTCGAAGCCGTCCATGGCGTAGCCGAGCCACGCGGCGGTGAACGCCTTCCAGTCCTGCGCGGACAGTTCCTCGCGCCGGCGGCGCGGCGCGGTGCTCGATGGGGTCATGCGGCTCTCCTCCGGACGGTGCGTCAGAGGTAGGACGTAGGAGGTAGGATGTCCTAGGAGTAGGGGTAACGTAGAGCCCATGTCATCGCTCCACAAGACCCTGCTCACCGGCCGGCGGGATCGTCGACCGACGGTGCAGGACCGGCTCGTCGAGCTGATCATGGCGCTGGACCTCGACCCGGGCGACGCGCTCCCCGCCGAGCAGGAGCTGATGCGCGCGCTCGGCGTCAGCCGCAACTCGGTGCGCGAGGCGCTCAAGAGCCTCCAGGCCCTCGGGATCGTCGACATCCGCCACGGCTACGGCACCTATGTGGGCACCCCTCAACTGCGGTCGCTGGCGCCCGGTCTGCTCTTCCACACCCGACTGGCCGTCAAGCGCGAGGACCACCGGGCGCTGCACGACATCGTGGAGGTGCGCGCCCTGCTCGAAGGCGGGCTGATCCGGCGCGCCGCGGTCGAGTTGCCCGAGGCCCATCTGGACCGGCTGGACCGCGAGTTGGAGGCGCTCGCCGCGGACGGGGCCGAGGGCCGGGCCGGGCACGACCGCCGTTTCCACGAGCTGCTGTACGAACCGCTGGGGAACGCCGTGGTCCTCCAGCTCATCGCCCTCTTCTGGGACGTCTACCGGCAGTTGGAGCACGAACTCGGCAAGCCCGAGACCGACCACGAGCAGGTCGTGCGGCAGCACCGCCGGGTGGTGGAGGCACTGCGCGCCCGCGATCCGGACCGCGCCGCCGAGGCGATCGACAGCCACTTCGCCGACATCCTCGCCCGCATCGACCGCCTGGGCTCCGGTCCCCGCGGGCGCGCGGAGGACTGAGGCCCGACGGTACCCGGCCCGTGTCCGTCCCGGCGGGGCGCCGCGCGCCCGCTCAGGCCGCCGGGCCGCCGGCCGGGGCGAGGGCGGTCAGCGCGAGGACGGCCAGGTCGTCGCGGAGTCGCTCGCCCCACCAGGCGTGGGCGTCCTCCAGCAGGGCCGCGACGACGCGGTCGGCGGGACGCTCGGTGCCGGGGGGCAGCGGGATCCCGGAGACGAGGGCCGCGAGGTCCTCGGACTCCCTGCGGTCCTCCGCGCCGGCCCCCTCGGTGAAGCCGTCGGTGTAGAGGACCAGGGTCTCGCCGGGACGCAGGTCCAGCTCGATCACCGGATGGTGCGGCGCCTCCAGGACGCCCAGGAGCGGGCCGTGGACCTCCAGCGGCGAGGTGTCGCCGTCGGCGCGGCGCAGCAGGGGCGCGGGGTGCCCCGCGGAGGCCAGCCGGACGCGTGCGGAGGTGTCGGAAGGCTCCAGGACGGCGTAGGTCAGGGTGCAGAAGGGGGTGTTCTGGCGGCGCAGGGCGTGGTTGACGAGGGCGAGGACGTGGGCGGGGTCGGAGGTGTGCTGGGCCGCGGCCCACAGGGTGTGGCGGACCAGGCCGGTGATGGCGGCGGCGCTCGGCCCCTTGCCGCAGACGTCCCCCAGGACCAGGACGTGGCGGCCGTCGGCGGCGGTGAAGGCGTCGTAGAAGTCACCGCCGATGTGCAGGCTGTTGCCGAAGGGGTGGTAGCGGGCGGCGAGGTCGAAGCCGGGCAGGTCGGGCAGGCGGGGCGGGAGCAGCGGGCGTTCCAGCGCCTGGGCGGCGGCGCGCAGCCGGTGCAGCAGACGGTCCTGTTGGATGCCGACGGCCATCTGGTCGGCGATGCTCTCCAGGACGGACAGCGTCGTCCCGGGCAGGGCCAGCCGGGTGGTCACCGACAGGACCCCCATCAGCTCCCCGCCGGATATCAGCGGATAGCCGGCGAACGACCCGCGGGACGCGGCGCGCGGATCGCCGGGGCGCACGATGTCCAGGTGGGGGCGGTGCTCGGCGATGATCCGGTCGACCAGCTCCCGCTCGACGCCCGGGTGGACGGCGGCGTCGCCCTCGTCGTCCCCGGCGCAGGAGACGTGCTCCGGCTCGCCGGACGGCTTCACGGTCCAGATGCAGACGCGGGTGGCGCCCAGGCGGTCCACGGTGGCCCTGACACAGCGGTCCAGGCGTTCGCTCAGCGGTCCGGCGGCCGTCATGGCCGCGGCCACCTCCGCGCCGAGCAGGGCGTGGCCGGTGCGTTCGGCGAGCTTCCGCTGCGCGTGCAGGCGGTCGGTGACGTCCTCGGCGAGAACCAGGACGCGCCGACGGCCGTCGAGGTCCAGGACCTGTTGGGAGGCCAGGCGCAGGGCCTGCCCGGTGCCGTCGGACGTGACGCGCTCGAAGACCACGTCGGGACCGGGCGAGGGGTGCTCGGCGGACGTGGCCAGGTGCCGGCGCAGCGCGGCCCGGTCGTCCGGGGGGAACAGCTCGACCAGCGGCCGACGGAACGCCCCGGGGTCGGTCAGGTCCAGGACGTCGGCCGCCCTGCGGTTCCAGGCGATCACCGATCCGTCCTCGTCCAGCATGAGCGCGCCGATCGGCGCCTGGGCGAGGAACTCGCCCAGCAGCCGCTCGCCTCGCTGTCCGCCGATCCTCCCGCCCGCGGCCAACTGCCGCTGGGCCACCTCCCGCACCGCGGCCCGGGCGCGCCGGTCGGTCGTCCCCGCCAGGAGTTCGCGGACCGCCTCCGACAGCCGGGCGGGCTCGCCCGCGGGCACTCGGCGGACCAGATCGGCGGAGAAGAGCGTCGGCAGCGTGGTGAGCTTGTTCTCGGTGGCGGGGTCGGCGATCACGACCACCCCCAGGTCCGTCGGGTGGGGGCGCACGGCGTGGACCAGGCCGACCGGTGCCGACAGCCGCGGGCCGACGACCACCACCGTGGGGTGGCGTCCGCCGGGCTCCCCGGCGGTGCGCGTCAGCACCTCCCCGGCCGTGACCGCGACCACGTCGGCCGTCGGGCCGAGCGCGGCCTCCAGGTCCCTCGCGGTCTCGGAGGCGACCTCCACCAGCAGGATGCGGACTCTCTCGTCGGCCACGGTCAGTCCGTCAGCAACGGTTCGTCCAGCAGGGCCCGTCCGGTCCACACCCGCAGCAGGTCGGTGACCGGGGACATCACATGGGCGGCGCGGGCGTCGCGCAGCATCCGGTGGAGGGGCGAGTGCTCGCCGTAGCCGATCCCGCCGACCAGGGTCAGGGCGTCGTTGACGGTCTCCTCCGCCGCGTCGGCGACCTCGGCCTTGGCCGAGGCCAGCCCCGGCAGGGCCTCCGGGCCGCCGATCTCCGCCTCGGCCGCCGCGTGGTAGATCAGCCGCCGGGTGCGCTCCACCCGGGCCCACATCGTGCCCAGCCGGTGCTGTACGACCTGCAGGCCGGCCGCGCTCCGGCCGGTGCGCGCCCGCCGACGGCGCAGCAGATGGACGCGGGCCTCCTCCAGGGCCGCGGCGGCGACCCCCAGATAGGTGCCGGCCATGGCCATCAGGAAGTAGGGGGCGACGACGTTGAACACGTACCAGATCTCGTCGCCCTCCTCCCCCAGCAGGCACCAGTCCGGAATCTCCACCCCGGGCAGTTCCAGGCCGCGCGAGGCGTTGCCGCGCATGCCGAACCCCTCCCAGTCGGGCCCCCACACCAGCCCCGGCGTGTCGGCGTCGACGACCGTGCAGGAGAACTGGCCGGGGGGCGTTCCGGGGCCGGTCGCGACGGTGGAGACCACGTAGGAGTCCGCGTGGCCGGCGTTGGTGACGAAGCTCTTGGCCCCGGTCAGCAGCAGCCGGCCCGGCCCGCTGCGCTCCATGCGGGTCTGCGGCAGCCAGAACTCGCCGCCCGTCATCGGCTCCGACAGGGCCAGGGTCGTGAGGTGCTCCCCGGCCGCGATCGGCTCCAGGTAGCGCTTCCCCTGTTTCTCCCCGGCCTTCGCGGCGATCACCGCCGAGGCGACCAGGTGCATCCCGAAGCAGATCGACGTCGACGCGCACGCCCGTCCCGTCGCCTCGCCGACCTGGGCCACCGCCAGCAGGCCGTGTCCCATGCCGCCGAAGCGCTCGGGCACCACCAGCCCGCCCAACCGGGTCCGCAGGGCCTCCATGCCCTTGTCGGGCCACCGCCGCTCGGCGTCCACGGCAGCCGCCTCCGGAGCCAGCACTCCCTCGGCGATCTCCCGTGCCGTGGACACCGCTCTGCCCAGTTCCATCCGTTCCACCGCCGCACTCCGCTCCTTCGCCGAACCGGTCCAGGACACCGGCGGGCACCGCCGCCGTCGGCCGGGATGCCCGCCGACGGCTCTTTCGCAGCCTACCCCCGGCCCCGTCCGTCGACCGGCCCAGGTCGGCCCCGGACGAGCGGGCCGACCTGGGACTCCGTCACCGCCGCGGCGCCCGTCGCACGCCGCCCGCGACCGGCTCGGAACGGGTCCGGCCCGTCGCGCCGGACGCGCTCAGGGCAGAAGACCGCGCCGGCGGGCGGCCACCACGGCCTCGAAGCGGTTGTGGACGTCGAGCTTGCGCATGGCGTTGCGCAGGTGGGCCTTGACGGACTCGGGCCGCAGGGACAGCCGCCTGGCGACCTCCGCGTTGCCGCACCCCAGCGCCACCTGCGCGAGGACGTCGACCTCCCGCGGCGACAGCGGCGAGGCGGCGGGCGGACGCGCCTCGGTGCCGAGACGGGCCAGGCGGCGGGACGCCTCCAGGAGCCGGTCGCGCAGGGCGTCGTCCTGCACGGCCTTGGCGATGACGCGGAGCTCCGCGTGGACCGCGCGGAGCTCCTCGGTGGCGGCCCGGTCCCCGGTGAAGCCCCTGTCGGCCTCCACGGCGTTCAGGATCCGCAGCCGCCGGTCGACCTCGTCCCGTACGGCGATCTCGCCGGCCAGGTGCCGCGAGGCGTCGACCATCGTGTCGACCGCCCGGTCCCCCAGCGGCGCCGGGCCGCGCGAGGCGCCGTAGAGGACTCCCCGCACCGTGCCCGACACCACGACCGGCACGGCGGTGATCGCCCGGATGCCCTCGGCGGCCACCACGGCGTCGTAATCGTGCGTGATGGTGTCGGCCGCCCGGTAGTCGGCCACGGTGGCGGGCCGCCGCATGGCCAGGGCCCGTCCTCCCAGTCCGGTGCCGGAGAAGACGTCGAGCCCGTGCATCCCCGCCGTCCGGGTGCCGATGAACTGCGACAACGTCAGGACCCCGTCGTTCACCCGGCCGGCGAAGACGACGGGCAGACCGGTCCGCCGCCGGGTCAGCCGCAGGGCGCCGCGGAAGGCGTCCCCGTCATCGGGACGCGCCGGCGCGTCCGGAACGACATGCATGTGCCCCTACCTCTTTCGGGGGTGGTCGGCCATCCGTGTGACGCGGATCATAAGTCGCCGTAACCCCGCCGTAAACGCCAGGAGGTACATCGTGCCGTCACCACGGACTGCGCCGAGCTACGCGTCAGGGGCCTGTGACGTGCCTCTGCTGGGGGAGACGATCGGCGAGAACCTCGACAGGACGGTGCTGGCCTTCCCCGACCGGGACGCGTTGGTGGACCGGGCCACCGGCCGTCGCTGGAGCTACGCCGCGTTCGCCGCGGACGTCGACGCGCTCGCGCTCGGCCTGCTGGGCCTGGGCATCGCCAAGGGCGACCGGGTGGGAATCTGGGCCCCCAACCGCGCGGAGTGGACGCTGACCCAGTACGCCACCGCCAAGATCGGGGCCGTCCTGGTCAACGTCAACCCGGCCTACCGCGTCCACGAGCTGGAGTACGTGCTGAACCAGTCCGGGATCCGGCTGCTCGTCGCCGCGGAGAAGTTCAAGACCTCCGACTACGCGGGCATGATCGACGACGTGCGGCCGCGCTGCCCGGCGTTGGAGCGTGTGGTGCTGCTCGACGGTCCGGACTGGGACTCCCTGCTGGAGGAGGGGCGCCGGGCCGACCCGGCGGCGCTGGCCGAGCGCGGCGCCACGCTGAGCCCGGACGACCCGATCAACATCCAGTACACCTCGGGGACGACCGGCTTCCCCAAGGGGGCGACGCTGTCGCACCACAACATCCTCAACAACGGCTACTTCGTCGGCGAGCTGTGCCACTACACCGAGAGGGACCGCGTCTGCATCCCGGTGCCCTTCTACCACTGCTTCGGCATGGTGATGGGGAACCTGGCGTGCACCAGCCACGGCGCGGCCATGGTGATCCCGGGTCCCGCGTTCGACCCCGGGGCCACGCTGGCGGCCGTCGCGGAGGAGTCGTGCACCTCCCTCTACGGCGTACCGACCATGTTCATCGCGGAGTTGGCCCATCCCGACTTCGACTCCTACGACCTCTCCAGCCTGCGCACGGGGATCATGGCGGGCTCCCCCTGCCCGGCCGAGGTGATGAAGCAGGTCATCGGGCGCATGGGCATGGCGGAGGTCTCCATCTGCTACGGGATGACGGAGACCTCCCCGGTGTCGACCCAGACGCGCGCGGACGATCCGGTGGAGCGTCGCGTGTCGACCGTCGGCCGGGTCGGTCCGCACCTGGAGGTCAAGGTGGTGGACCCGCGGACGGGTCTGACCGTGCCGCGCGGCGAGCCCGGGGAGTTGTGCACCCGCGGCTACTCGGTCATGCTCGGCTACTGGGAGGAGCCGGAGAAGACGGCCGAGGCGATCGACGCCGCCCGGTGGATGCACACCGGCGACCTGGCGGTCATGGACGACGAGGGGTACGTCTCCATCACCGGCCGGATCAAGGACATGGTCATCCGCGGCGGGGAGAACGTGTACCCGCGGGAGATCGAGGAGTTCCTCCACACCCACCCCGACATCCTCGACGTCCAGGTCATCGGGGTGCCCGATCCGAAGTACGGCGAGGAGTTGATGGCCTGGGTGCGGATGCGGGACGGCGCCGAGCCGCTCACCGCGGAGGCCCTGCGGGAGTTCTGCGACGGCAGGCTCGCCCACTTCAAGATCCCCCGCTACGTGCACGTCGTGGACGCCTTCCCCATGACCGTCACGGGGAAGGTCCGCAAGGTCGAGATGCGGGAGATGGCGGCCCGGATGCTGAACGCGTCCCCCTCGGACGCCCCTGACGCCTGACGGTCCCGGACGGGCCGAGGAGGCCTCAGAAGGACCAGGACACCGTGTTGTCGAGGTCCACCAGCACGCCCAGGACCACCAGGTCGCAGACGCCGAGGAGGAGTCCGAGGACGGCACGGCCCCTGCGGGCCGTGCCGTACCGCAGGGCGAGGAGGGCCAGCACCATCGCGACGGGCCCGAGGAGGAGGTTCATCACCAGCAGGCCGACCAGCCCGAGCACGAAGGAGGCCACGGCCATGTCGTCCGGGTCCCGGGAGGTCGTGTACCTGCGGCTGTGGGCGGTGGATGCCATGTCTCACACTCCTTCCGGACGGTTCCGCCTCCGCCGTCCGCGTCGCTCGCGGACGGCGAAGGCGAGGAGCCACCCGGCGATCACCGCGCCGGCCACGAGGCTGACCGGGACCGGCAGGTGCGCGACCGAGCCGAGCAGGACCCCGAGGAGCAGAAGCGCTGCGACGAGGAAGAACACGATCTGCCTTTCGTGTAGCGGACCCACCGTCCGGGCGCCGTGACGGCGCCGAGGGGTTTCGGCATTCAGTGTACGAGTGTTCACTGAACGATGGGTTCAAACCCGCCTACGGCGCGACTCCGCCGGGCCTCGTTGTTTACTGAACGACATGAGCCACACCGTCCCGTCGGCCGGAATCCGTCGAGCGCGGAAGCAGCGGACCCGCCGGGCGCTGCTGGACGCCGCCCTGCGGCTGCTGGAGCACCAGAGCCTGAGCGGCCTGGGCCTGCGCGAGGTGACCCGGGCGGTCGGCGTGGCTCCCGCCGCGTTCTACCGGCACTTCGAGAGCACGGCCGAGCTCGGTGTCGCCCTCGTCGAGGAGGCCCTCGACGGCCTGCACGACACGATCGCCGCCATCCTCGCCGACACCCGCGAGAGCCGGGACGGGGAGCGCATCGACCGCACGGTCGACCTGATCGCCCGCCATGTCCGCGACCGTCCCGCCCACATCCGCTTCATCATCCGCGAGCGGCACGGCGGGGTGCGGCCGGTGCGCGAGGCGATCGGTGCCCAACTGCGCCGCTTCGCCGAGGAGGTGGCCGTCGAGTGCGCCCGACACCCCGACACCCGGGGGTGGAGCGAGGACGACCTGCGCATGCTCGGCGGCGTCTACGTCGACCAGATGGTGATGACGGCATCCGGCTTCCTGGACGCCGTCGAGGAGGAGGACCCGGAAGCGGCGGCGGAACGGGTGGCGTCCGTCGCCCGCCGCCGGCTGCGGCTGATCAACCTGGGCCGTCGCCACTGGCTGGGCTAGGCCCCGCTCCCGAGAGCCGCGCGGTCACCGCGGAGACGGGCGACCGACCTCGTCCCGGCGGTCCGAAACCCGTTCCCGCCGGGGAACTTCCCCGATCTCCGGGGCGGACGACGCACTGGTGGGGCGCACCCCGGAAACGAGCGCTTACCCGATCGGGCGATTATCGCTCTTGTTCGGATTTTCCCGGGCGTGTCGCCCCGACGCGCCGCTATTCAGGGACGCATGACGAACGATCACGGCCCCGAGGGCCCGTCCGTGTCACTGACCCGTCGTCGGTTCACCACCGCGGCCGGGACGGCGGCGGCCGCCGCCGGACTGTCGGCCACGACCGCCACCGCCCCCGCCTCCGCCGCCGTCTCCGCGGCGTCGGCACCCGCCCGGCCGGCGCGCGCCGGCGCCGACTGGGAGACCTGCCTCACCGTCGCCCGCGCCCTGCTCGTCCTGGACGAGAAGAACCGGCCGCTCGTGCCGCGTTACGCCCGGATCCTGCACGAGACCGGCCTGCCCCGGACGCGGGCCGCGTCCCCGAAGAAGATCCTGGTCGTCGGCGCCGGGCCGGCCGGGCTGGTCGCCGCCTGGCTGCTCAAGGAGGCCGGGCACGAGGTGACGGTGGTGGAGGCGAACGGCAACCGGGCCGGCGGGCGCATCAAGACCTTCCGCACCGGCGGCCACGAGAAGGCCGCACAGCCCTTCGCCGATCCCCGGCAGTACGCGGAGGCCGGGGCGATGCGCATCCCCGGCAGCCATCCGCTGGTGATCGGGCTGATCGACCGGCTCGGGCTGAAGCGCCGCCGCTTCCACTACGTGGACGTCGATCCCGAGGGACGCCCGGCCAACCGCACCTGGATCCACGTCAACGGCATCCGGATGCGCCGGGCGGACTACGCCCGGTCCCCGCGCCGGATCAACCGGTCCTTCGGGGTGCCCGAGGCGTACTGGGACACCCCGGCGTCCGTCATCCTGCGGCAGGCGCTGGACCCGGTGCGCGACGAGTTCAGCACGGTCGGCGAGGACGGCAAGCGGGTCGACAAGCCGCTGCCGGAGCGGGTGGAGGGCTGGGCCCGGGTCCTCCAGCGGTTCGGCGACTGGTCGATGTTCCGCTTCCTGACCGAGCACGCGGGTCTGGACGAGCGGACCGTGGACCTGATCGGCACCCTGGAGAACCTCACCTCCCGGCTCCCGCTCTCCTTCCTCCACAGCTTCGTCGGCTCCTCGCTGATCAGCCCCGACACCGCCTTCTGGGAGCTGGAGGGCGGCACGGCGGTGCTGCCCGACGCGCTGCTGGCGAAGGTGCGCAAGGAGGTCCGCTTCGACCGGCGGGTGACGCGCATCGAGTACGTCCATCCGCAACGGGCCGACGGCGACCTGGAGCACGTCCGCGAGGACGGACCGCGGGTGTGGGTCGACACCGTCTCCGAGGGCCGCGACGGCACGGTGGTGCGCGAGCAGTTCACCGCCGACCACGCCATCGTCACCGTGCCCTTCTCCGGCCTGCGGCACGTGCAGATCGCCCCGCCGCTGTCCTACGGCAAGCGCCGTGCGGTGACCGAGATGCACTACGACAGCGCCACCAAGGTGCTGCTGGAGTTCAGCCGCCGCTGGTGGGAGTTCGACGAGGCCGACTGGCGGCGCGAGCTGGAGAAGGTGCGGCCGGGGCTGTACGACGACTACCGCACGGGCCGGGCGCCGGGGGACGGCAGCCTGCTGGGGGCGCACCCCTCGGTGCCGAAGGGGCACATCTCCCCCGCGCAGCGCGTCCACTACGCGGCCAACCGCTGGAGCGCGCGCGAGCAGCCGGAGGCGGCAGGGGTGATCGGCGGGGGCTCGGTCTCCGACAACCCCAACCGGTTCATGTTCAATCCCTCGCACCGCGTGGAGGGCAGCGAGGGCGGGGTCGTCCTGGCCTCCTACAGCTGGGCCGACGACGCGATGCGGTGGGACTCCCTGGACGACGAGGCCCGGTATCCGCACGCCCTGCGCGGCCTCCAGCAGGTGTACGGGCAGCGCGTGGAGGTCTTCTACACCGGGGCCGGGCGGACCCAGAGCTGGATGCGGGACCCGTACGCCTACGGCGAGGCGTCGGTGCTGCTGCCGGGACAGCACACCGAACTCCTCCCGGTCGTCGGCACGCCCGAGGGCCCCCTGCACTTCGCCGGGGACCACACCTCCGTGAAGCCCGCCTGGATCGAGGGGGCCCTGGAGTCCGCGGTCCGTACGGCGCTGGAGGTGCACCTGGCCTGACGGACGCCGCGGCCGGCGCCCGCGCGCCGTCGCGCCCGCCGGTCCTCCTCCGGGCCGGCGGGCGCGGCGGCGCAACCGGGGCGGGGCTCCCACGGACGCGTCCCGTCGGTGTGAACGGTCCCCCTCGGGGCGGCGCACGCGGTTTGATGGCCGTATGACCGAGACATCCGCACACCCGCCGAGGCCGGAGCCGTTACGGGAAGGCCGGGACGGCCCCGCCGTCCGGCCGAGCGAGCGGGACTTCGACCCGGCCGTCCGGGAGATGTTCCGCGCCAACCAGGCCAATTGGGACGCGCGCACCCCCGTTCACCTCGCCAGCCGGTTCTACGGCGTCGACGGGGTCGAGGACCCCTCCGCCCTGTCCGCCCGCTGGTTCGCCCCCCACGAGTGGGAGGACATCGGGGACCCGGCCGGCCTCGACGTCCTGCACCTCCAGTGCCACCTCGGCACCGAGACCCTCGCCTTCGCCGCGCGCGGGGCGCGGACCACCGGCCTGGACCTGTCGGGCGCCTCCGTCGCCGCGGCCCGGGGCCTGGCCGCCCGCTCGGGGCTGGACGTCGAGTACGTCCAGGGCAACGTCTACGACGCCGTCGAGGTTCTGGGCGGACGCCGGTTCGACCTCGTCCACACCGGCAAGGGCGCCCTGTGCTACCTCCCGGACCTGGACCGGTGGGCGCGGGTCGTCGCCGAACTGCTGCGCCCCGGGGGACGGTTGCACATCGTCGAGTTCCATCCGCTCCTGGTGGCGCTCGGTCCCGTGCCGGCCGAGGGCGAGGGGCCCGAACTGCTGCTCCGCCACGACTATCTGGGCGGGCGCGGCGCCGTCCGCCGTGACGCGACGCGCACCTACACCGACGGGCCGCCCGTCGAGGGCGCCACCGACGCCTACGAGTGGTCGCACGGCCTCGGCGAGGTGGTCGACGCGCTCGTCGGGGCCGGGCTGACGATCGCCCGACTCCGGGAGAGCGACGAGCTGCCGTGGCCGCGCTGGTCGCGGATGGTCCGCACGGAGTCGGGCGGGTGGCGGCTGCCGGACTCCGACCCGCGCGTCCCGCTGCTGTACGCGCTGCTCGCGATGCGTTCCTGAGCCGCCGCCCGGGGTGTCCCTCCCGCGCCCGTCTCAGGCGAGGTGGCCGGCCAGGAAGCCGAGCGCGATGGGCAGGCCGGAGGTCCAGTAGGCCCAGTCGTGGCCGCCCTCCCGGGACATGAAGCGGTGGGGGACGCCCTTGCGGGTCAGGGCGAGGTGGAGGTCGGCGTTGCCCTCGAAGAGGCCGTCGTAGGCGCCGCAGTCCAGGAACCAGGCGGTGCGGGAGAGGACGTCCGCGGGAGTGCGGTCGATGGCGTTCAGGAGGTTCCAGTGGCGGTAGAGGTCGTTCAGTCGTGCCTCGCCCTCCAGGTCCTCGCCCCAGGCGCGGCCGTACCGGTGGTTGTAGGCGTCCATGTCGAGGGCGACGATCTGCTCGTCGGTGCGGAAGCCCGTGCTCAGGGAGAAGGCGGCGGCGAACATGCCGGGGTGGCGCAGCGCGTAGGACAGGGCGCCGAATCCGCCCATCGACAGTCCGCCGACGCAGCGGCGTCCGGATGTGCCGCCGACGCGGTGGCGCCGTTCGACGAAGGGGACGAACTCCTCGACGAACATGTCCGCGTAGCGGTGGGAGCCGTCCGCGTCGTTCATGTGGTAGGTCAGGTACTGGCCTCCGGCGGGCCGGGTCGTGTCGCGCCGGGCGTCGGGCATGACCACCACGGTCGGGGGGATCTCCCGGCGGGCCACGGCCCGGTCCAGGACGGCCTGGGCGTCGCCCTTGCGCAGCCAGGCGGTGTTGTCGTCGCCGCTGCCGTGGTGGAGGTAGAGCACCGGGAGGGTCCGTCCGTCGTCGCGGTGCTCGTCCCCGGTGAAGCCGGGCGGGAGGTAGAGGGAGTAGAGGACGTCCGTGCCCAGGACGGCGCTGGGCATCGAGAGGTTCTCGGCGACCCGGCCGCCTCTCCCGCGGAAGTCCGCCGCCGCCGTTCGCGGGGCGGCTCCCACGGCGGCGAGCGCGGCCGTGGTGGTGAACAGGGTCCGGCGCTTCATGGCTGTTCCTCCGGGTGCGTCAGGGGACGTCCGCGCCGTCGCCGGGCCGGGTGCCCGTCCGTTTCCGACGGTCGGCGGCGCCCTCGTCGTGGTGGGGTCCCAGGGCAGCGTTACCCGATTCGCCTCGTCTCCTCGCCCGCACGGGCGGCATTCGGCCACGGTCCGTACGCGCCGGGCGGGACGGTGCGGGCGGGGTGCGGCTGCCGCGCCGGCCCCGGTGGCGCCCGCGGTCCGGGCCGAGCCGCTCCGTCCCCCTTCGACCACCGTCCGAACCGATCCCGGTGCCATGGAAGACGACCGTGGCCGCCGTCGAGGACCCCACATGACGGACCCGATCTCCCGAGTTCCGGCGCGCCGCCCCGGACCGGCCCCGAAACGGCGGACCGGCCGGCCCCGGCCGCCCCTCTCCCCCCTCCTGCGCCTGCTGATCCTCACTCAACTCGCCTTCAACATCGGGTTCTACGCCGTGCTGCCGTTCCTCGCCGGACACCTCGGCGGCGCGCTGGGCCTGGCGGGCTGGCTGGTCGGACTCGTCCTGGGCCTGCGCACCTTCGGTCAGCAGGGGCTGTTCGTGGTCGGCGGGGCGCTGACCGACCGGTACGGCGTGCGGCCGGTGGTGCTCGCCGGCTGCGCCCTGCGGATCGTCGGTTTCGGCTGGCTCGGACACGCGCAGCGGACCTGGGCCGTCATCGGCGCGGTCCTGCTGATCGGCTTCGCCGCCGCACTGTTCTCGCCGGCGGTGGAGTCGGAGGTCGCCCGGCAGGCGGTCCGCTGGGAGCGGGCGGGCAACGGGTCCCGGACCCGCGTCCTGGCCCTGTTCACCGTCGCGGGCCAGGCCGGGGCCTTCGTCGGCCCGCTGCTCGGCGCCCTCCTCCTCACCGTGGACTTCCGCACCGCGTGCCTCGCCGGCGCCGGGGTCTTCGTCCTCATCCTGGCCGGACACGCGTGGCTGCTGCCGCGGCGCGCCCCCGACCGCGCCCGGGGCGGCGGTCGGGGCGGTGTGCGCACCATGCTGCGCGACCGCCGCTTCCTGGCCCTGTGCTGCGCGTACGGCTCCTATCTGCTGGCGTACAACCAGCTCTACCTGGCCCTTCCGGACGAGGTGGAGCGCGCGACGGGCTCGCAGGCGCCCCTTGCCTGGCTGTTCGCCCTCTCCTCCCTGCTGGTGGTCTCCGCCCAACTGCCGGTCACCCGCCGGGTGGGGGACCGGCTGGCCCCGCGCCGCGCCATGGCCGCCGGACTGCTGCTCGTCGCCGCCGGGTTCGCCGTCGTGGCCGCCGCCCGTCCGGCCGACCCGACGGGGACCGCGGGACTCGTGCCCGCGGCGTGCTTCGTCGTCCTGCTCACCCTCGGCCAGATGCTGATCGTGCCGGCCGCCCGGGCGTGGGTGCCCGACCTCGCCGAGGACGGCCGGCTGGGCCTCTACACCGGGGCGCTCTCGTCGGTCTCCGGCCTGATCGTCCTCGCCGGCAGCGCGGCGACCGGCTCCCTCCTCGACACGGGCCTGCCGCCGGCCGTGCCCTGGCTCGTTCTCGCCGCCGTCCCGGCCGCGTCGGTGCTCCTGCTGCCCCGCGGCGCCACGCCGTCCGACGCGCGGCGGGCGGACCGGCGAGGCGGTCTCCGGCGCCCTCGGCCGTGAGGCGGCGCCCTGGTCGGGCCGCCCTGGTCGGACCGAGGCGCCGGAGACGGGCGGGACGCGCGCGAAGGCGCCTACCCGCGGAACTCCTCGGGCCGCTCGGGGGACGCCTCCGCCAGCGCCTTGGCGACTCCCTCGACACCGGCGCGCAGTCCGTAGACGGGGGTGCCGGGCTGCTGGCGCCAGGAGTCGTCGAGGCCACCCGCGTCCACGGTGTCGAAGCCGAGTTCGTCGACGAGGGCGCGGACGACCTCCTTGGCGGCCTCGTCGTCACCGGCGATCGGCAGGGCGATGCGCTCCGGGTGGCCCTGGGGGCGCGGCCTGTCGAGGATGTCCTGGGCGTACGTGCCGTTGAACGCCTTGACCACCGGATGGCCCAGGTGCCGCTCGGTCCAGCGGCTCTCGGTCAGCCCCTCCTCGATCTCGGCGATTCTTCCGTCGCGCTGCCGGGGGTAGTAGTTGCCGGTGTCGATCACCGCGACGTTCTCGGCCGCCTCCTCGAAGAGGCCGGACGGCAGGTCCGGGACGTTCCCGAGCGGGATGGCGACCACGACGACCTCCGCGCCGCGCGCCGCCTCCTCCACCCGGACCGGCGTGGCACCGGTCTCCTCCGCCAGGGCGGTCAGGGTGTGCGGGCCGCGCGAGTTGGCCACGGAAACCTCGTGTCCGAGGGCGGTGAGCCGTCGGGTGAGGTTGCCGCCGATGTTGCCCGCGCCGATGATGCCGATCTTCATGACGTCTCCCCAGGGGTGCTCTTCTGTGACGCCCGGCACAACCGCGTGGCCGGCGGATCCATTTCCGCTCGGGGCACCGGACCGCCGAATTCGGCCACCGGTCGCGTCGCGGACGTCACACGGTCGGTTCCCGGTCCGTCACCCGGTGTGCGACGGCTCCTCGGCGCCTCTCCGCGTCCGATGCCGGGGGGAGAGCGCCGGGACGGCCGTACGGAACAGCCCCAACAGACACCCAACAGACAAATGTCTGATTTGCTCGTTTAGCATGGCTTTGTGGATTCGCATCGGACGCCCTCGGGGGCCGACCGGAACGAGCGGTCGCCCGATGCCGAGGTGCGCGCGGAGATCCTCGCGTCCTGGCGGCGCTCGCGGCTGTTGGGCATCGACCGCGAGAACACCACGCTGCCGGTCGAGAGCGACCTGGACCCGGACTCACGGCTGCTCAGGGCCGCGGCCCCGGTGCTGGAACACCTGTACGAGCGGTTCTCGGGCATGCCGGTCACCGTGGTGCTGGCCGACGCGCGGGCGCACATCGTGGACCGGCGCGGAGATCCCAAGGGGCTGGACCTGATGGACGCCGCCTCCCTGGTGCCGGGCGCCAACGTCGACGAGCGCTTCATGGGCACCAGCAGCGTCAGCATGGTCCTGAGCACCAGGGCACCGTTCGTCGTCATCGGCCAGGAGCACTTCCTGCACCGTCTCCAGGCGCTGACCTGCATGGCCGCACCCGTGTGCGACCCGATCGGCGGCGCCGTGCAGGGCGCGATCAACCTCTCCGTCCCCCGGGACCAGGCCGACCCGGGCATGGCGCTGGTGCTCCAGGAGGCCGCCGACCGGGTCGGGGAGCGTCTGCTGGAGCTGAGCACGGTCAGGGAACGGGAGCTGATGGCCTCGTTCCTCCGGGACAGGGAGCGCGGCGGGCACGCCCGGCTCGACCTCGGCTCGGGGCAGCCGGTCCACCCCGGCGGGAAGGCGCCTCCGCTCACCCGGCAGGAGCGCCTGACGCTGCTGGAGAACGCCACGGAGCTGATCTCCTCGGGGAACCGGTCGTTCGCCGAGGTGAAGCTGGCGGGCGACCGGACGGCCACCCTCCGTTGCCGGCCGCTGCACCACGGCGACACGGAGGGCGCGGCCGTCGAGGTCAGCTTCGCGCCCATGGACGACACGGCCGTCCCGGCGCCCCCGGCCACGGCGACCGCCCCGAACGGCCGGAGGGTTCCGCTGCTGCGCCCGTCCTCCCCCGCCGAGTCCCCCGCCGAGCGGCCGCGGAAGGCCCGGAGCGGGCCCGTCGAACCGGCCGACCACCCCGACGCCTGGCTGCTGCTGGTGGGCGAACCGAGCGTGGGCCGCCTCGCCGTCGAGGCGCGCAGGCGGCTGTCCCTGCTGAACGACGCCGGCGCGCGCGTCGGCACCACCCTGGACATGCGGCGCACCGCCGAGGAACTGTCCGAGGTCACGGTGCCGTACTTCGCCGACATCGTCGTGGTGGACCTGGTCGAGGGCGTCCTGGCGGGCGAGGAACCCCCGTCGGGGCCGCTCGACATCGGCACGGCGCTGCGCCGGGTGGTCGTCCGGACCGACGGGGACCTCGGAGGGACGCGGACCGACCGGGCGGACGTCCCCCTCGGCTACACGGCCGGCACGCCCCAGGCCCGGGCCATCGCCGGCAGGCGGCCGGTCGCGGACTCGGTGCCGAACACCGCCCCGGCGACGCACTTCTCGAAGGGGGCGCACCCCCTGGACCTGCTCGGCGAGGGCGACCACTCCTACCTGGGGGCCCCGCTGTGCGCCAGGGGGGCGGTCCTGGGCCTGGTCGGGTTCTACCGCCGCGGCAGGACCCGGCCCTACGAGGAGGACGATCTGGTCCTGGCGGACGAACTGGCGACCCGTACCGCGATCAGCCTCGACAACGCCCGCCGCTTCAGCCGGGAGCACGACGCCTCCCTGACCCTGCAACACAGCCTGCTGCCCCGCGACACACCCCGGCTGAACGCCGTCGACCTCGCCTTCCGCTACCGGCCCGCGGACACCCGGGTCGGAGTCGGCGGCGACTGGTTCGACGCGATCCCGCTGTCCGGACTGCGCGTGGCGCTGGTCGTCGGGGACGTGGCGGGCCACGGCCTGCACGCGGCGGCCACCATGGGCCGGCTGCGCACGGCCGTGCGCACCCTGGCCGACCTGGACCTGCCGCCCGAGGAGATACTGGCGCACCTGGACGATCTGGTCAGCCGCACCCCCGACGACCCGGCCATGGCGGCGACCTGTCTGTACGCGGTGTACGACCCGGTGTCCTGCACCTGCACGGCGGCCGCGGCCGGGCATCCGCCGCCCGCGCTGGCGCTGCCGGACGGCACCACCCGGCTGCTCGATCCGCCGACCGGCCCGCCGCTGGGGCTCGGCAGGCTCCAGCCGTACGAGTCCGCCACCGTCGAGCTGCCCAGGGACAGCCTGCTGGCGCTCTACACCGACGGCCTGCTCAAGCAGGGACGCGCCTACGAGACCACCGACACGCGGACGGAGCAGCTGTTGGCCGCCCTGCGCGGCGAGGGCCCGTCCTTGGAGGGGATCTGCGACCGGATCACCGGCACCCTGCTGCTCGGCGACCAGCGCGACGACGTGGCCCTGTTGCTGGCCCGGGTGCACTCGCTGCCCGACGACCAAGTGGCGTCCTGGGAACTCCCCGCCGACCCGGCGATGGTCGCCGAGGCCAGGGCGCTGACGAGCCGGCAGCTCGCCGAGTGGGGCCTGTCGGAGCTGGAGGACAGCACCGGCCTGGTGGTCAGCGAACTGGTCACCAACGCCGTGCGGTACGGCGGCGAGGGTCCGGTGGGACTGCGGCTGCTGCGCGACACGGCACTGATCTGCGAGGTCTCCGACCGCAGCAACTCCTCCCCGCGCATCCGACGCGCCGCGGTGACCGAGGAGGGCGGACGCGGCCTGTTCCTGGTGGCGCAGTTCACCGACAGCTGGGGTGCCCGCTACATGCCGCGGGGCAAGACGGTGTGGGCCGAGCAGTCGCTGCGCGACGGGCACCGGGCGCCGGAGGTGGACGAGCGGACGCTGCTGGCCATGTTCGACGACCTCGACTGATCCCACGACCGGTCCCACCGCCGACGCCGCCGGCCGGCCTCACGCCTCGGCGGCATCGGCCGCATCGGCGGTGGAGGCGAGGCGTTCGGGCGTGGCGGGGAAGACGAACGTCGCGTCGGGCGCGAACGCCGCGCAGTGGTCGTCGAGGCGGCCTTCGCCGAGGGCGGAGACCAGCGCGTCGGCGGCACCGAGGACCTCGTCGGTCATCGGTGGCGCTCCCGTGCCGGGCTTGTCCGGCTTGTCGGGGCGGGTTGGGCGGGGCGACGGCCGACGCGGGCGACGGCCCGCACCGGGGCCCCGTCGGCGGCGGGCAGCCTCAGCGGCAGCAGGGAGACCTCGACCGGCTCCCCCGCCGCCTGCGCGTCGAGCAGCGGGTCGAGGCCGGCGAGGTTCTCGGCGATGACGGCGTGGGCGCCGCACAGGACCCGGTGGGCGGGGAAGTCGTCGCACGGGGTCGGGTCGACGCTGAGCGCGTCGACGCCGACGGTGCGGACCCCGGCGGCGACCAGGAACTCGGCGGCCTCCCGCGTCAGGTACGGGTGGTCCAGGTAGGCGTCCGTGCCCCAGTGCCGCGACCAGCCGGTGGCCACCAGCACGATCGCCCCCGCCCGTGCCCGGCCCTCGAACAGGGCCGGGCCGAGCGGTGAGCGCGGGTCCGCGCCGCGGGCGTCCACCACGACGGCCTCGCCCCAGAACCTCTCCAGGGGCAGCCGGTCCAGGGTCGGCAGCGCGTCGTCGATGTGGAACGGCGCGTCGACGTGGGTGCCGGACTGCGAGCCCATGTCCAGGTGGAGGACGTTCACCCCGTCGTCGGCGACGCGCAGCGCCGGGGCGACCGTGACCCTCGGGTCGCCGGGGTAGACCGGCATCCCGGTGGTGAGGGGCACGGAGAGGTCCACGATGCGCACGGCCGTCTCAGAACCCCTCGGCGACCGTGGCGGCGACGGGCGTGCCGTCCTGGGTGGTGATCGGCCGGACGGGCGCGTCCGAGGCGGGGACCAGGCGCGGCCCCTCGGGGCCGTAGACCTCGCGCGGCTCGGGGAAGATCCACAGCAGCGCCAGGTAGAGGACGGCGGCGACGCCCAGGCCGACCGGGAGCGAGAGGTCGATGCCGCCCGCCAGGTCGCCGAGCGGTCCGACGAACTGCCCCGGCAGGTTGACGAACGTCAGGGCCAGGACGGCGGAGGCGAACCAGGCGCCCATGCCGCGCCAGTTCCAGCCGTGGGCGAACCAGTAGCGGCCGCCGCGCTGGCGCCGGGTGAACACCTGGAGCGCGTCCGGGTCGTACCAGCCGCGCCTGGTCACGAAGCCGAGGATCATGATCACCATCCAGGGCGCGGTGCAGGTGATGATCAGCGTGGCGAAGGTCGAGATGGACTGCGCCAGGTTGGCGGCGAAGCGGCCGACGAAGATGAAGCCGATCGACAGGACGCCGATGAACAGGGTCGCCCGCACCCGGCTGAACCGGGGGAAGACGCTGGAGAAGTCCAGGCCGGTGCCGTAGAGCGAGGTGGTGCCGGTGGACATGCCTCCGATGAGGGCGAGCAGGCACACCGGGAGGAAGTACCAGCCGGGCGAGATCGCCAGCAGGCCGCCCACGTAGTTCGGCGCGTTCGGGTCCATGTACTCCGCCGCCTTCCCCGCGATGATCGAGGCGGTGGCCAGGCCGAAGAAGAACGGCAGGATGGTGGCGATCTGCGAGGCGAACGCCGCCGTCACGACCTTGCGGCGCGGGGTGTCCGCCGGGATGTAGCGGGCCCAGTCGCCGAGGAAGGCGCCGAACGACACCGGGTTGGAGAGCACGATCAGGGCCGCGCCGATGAACGCGGGCCAGAAGCCCGGCGAGGAGACCGACTCGAAGACGCCCTGGTAGCCCGGGTCGAAGTCGCCGGCGAAGGCGAAGAAGCCCAGCACGAACATCGCCGAGGCCGCGATCACCGCGATCTTGTTGACGAAGAGCATGAAGCGGAATCCGTACACGCACACCGTCAGCACCAGCAACGCGAAGATGGCGTACGCGATCGCGAACACCCAGTCATCCTGCGGCACGCCCACCAGTCGGTGCGCGCCGCCGACGAGCGCGTCGCCGGAGGACCACACCGAGATGGAGAAGAACGCGACGGCCGTCAGCAGCGACAGGAAGGATCCGACGATCCGCCCGTGCACGCCCAGGTGCGCCGAGGACGACACCGCGTTGTTGGTGCCGTTGCGCGGGCCGAACACCGCCATCGGCGCCAGGATCAGCGACCCCGCCACCAGGCCGAGCACGGTCGCCGCGAGCCCCTGCCGGAACGACAGTCCGAACAGGATCGGGAAAGCGCCGAGCACGCAGGTGGCGAAGGTGTTGGCACCGCCGAACGCCACACGGAACAGGTCGAAGGGTCTTGCGGTGCGGTCCGCGTCGGGGATGCGTTCGACGCCGTACTGCTCGACCTCGGTCAGGGCTGGGGAGTCACTCATCGTCGTTCTCCTCGAGGGCGAACAGGCTGATCAGGTCGTAGGCGACGTGGGAGGCGGCGACCGAGGTGATCTCGGCGTGGTCGTACGCCGGGGCCACCTCCA